>JAFLRP010000102.1 GCA_022511515.1 Acutalibacter sp. | reverse complement strand
CCTCAGCCGGAATGTCGCACATTAAAGTGTTGAAGTTTTGCGCCGGGTGTGGTATGATATTTCTACCTTGCAATTCATATCACATCCGGCTGCGGAAAGGAGCTTATTTTGAAGAAAAAGCAGCCAAATGAGCAGAGAATCACGGCATTATACGCCAGATTGTCCCGTGACGACGAAAAAGAAGGCATATCGGGCAGTATACAGAATCAAAAGGCCATTTTGGAGAAATTCGCCAGCGACAACCGCCTGCCCAACCCCCGATTTTTCTTTGACGATGGATATTCAGGTGTGACGTTCACCCGTCCGGCGTTCATGGAAATCATGGAGTTAGCAGAACAGGGCCTTGTGGCCAACTTGGTGGTGAAGGATCACTCCCGGCTGGGCCGCAACCGTCTGGTGGTGGGCCAGCTTTTGGAAGAAGATTTTGTCCGGCTGAATGTGCGGTACATCGCCATCATGGACAACATCGACACCGCCAGCGGCGTCAGCGACATCGTGCCAATGCAGGACCTTTTCAATGAGTGGCACGCGAAAAATACCAGTGACAAGGTACGCCGCGTCATGCAGAGCCGGGGCAACGCCGGGATACCGCTGACCACCAACGTCCCTTACGGTTATCAGAAAGACCCGGAGGACAAGACAAAATGGATCGTGGATGAGCCGGCGGCAAAGGTTGTGCGGCGGATCTTTCAGATGTCCGTCAGCGGCTTGGGGCCGACCCAAATCGCCAAACGGCTGAAAGCCGACAACGTGATGACCCCAGCGGAATACCGGCGGAGTGTTGGCAAGAAGCCCGGCATCTGCACCGAGCGCCCATGCAGATGGTGTTCCCACACAGTGGCAGAAATTTTAGACCGGCAGGAATACGTGGGCGATACGGTGAACTTCCGTACTTACCGGCAGTCCTTTAAGCAGAAGAAGCAACTGGACAGGCCGCAAGAGGAATGGAAGGTGTTCCCCAACACCCACCCCGCTATTATCGACCGAGAGACCTTTGCTCTTGTCCAAAGCCTTCGCCAGCACCGCCGCAGGCCCACCAGGACCGGCATCGTGAGTATGTTCTCCGGCTTGCTCTACTGCGCTGATTGCGGCAGTAAGCTGGGCTACAGCGCAACCAACAATTACAAGCGGGAGCAGGCGTTTTTCTTCTGTTCCGCCTATCGCAAAAATTCCGATGTTTGCTCTGCGCACTACATTCGGGAGCGGGTGATAGAACAATTAGTGCTGGAGGGCCTTCAAAGGCTGATGTGGTACGTCCAAATCTATGAACAGAAATTTGCCCAAGAGCAGATGGAGCGGTTCGGCCTGCAAGAGAAAAAGGAACTGGCAGCCAAGCGGCGAGAGTTGGACAGGGCCAAAGCCAGAGTCGTGGAAATCGACCGCATCATCCAAAAGAGCTATGAGGACATGACCAAAGGTCTGCTGTCTGAGGAACGCTTCGCCACGCTGACGGTATCGCTGGAAAATGAGCAGAAACAGTTGAAAGCGTCTATCCCGGAGATGGAGGCCAGCTTAAAAGCCACCACAGATAAAGCCGCCGATCTGCAACGGTTCATTGAGCTGGCCAGACAGGTGACGCGGCTGACCGAGTTGACGCCTGAGATCGTCCACGAGTTTATTGAGAAGATCGTGGTGTCCCAGCCGGAGAAAGTAGAC
>JAFLRP010000101.1 GCA_022511515.1 Acutalibacter sp. | reverse complement strand
ATATGTCAGAGAACACCCAGAGTTTCATGTGGTATCCGAATTTGTAGACGATGGATGGAGCGGAACAAACTTTGACCGGCCCCAGTTCAAGCGCATGATGGAGGAAATCGAGGCGGGAAATAATAACTGCGTCATCTCGAAAGATCTCTCCCGTTTTGGCCGTGAACACATTATGATGGGCTACTATCTGGAGTTCGTTTTCCAAAGATGAAGGTCCGCTATATCGCCGTCAACGACAACGAGGATACCGACAAAGGTTTGTCTGATTTTGTGCCGTTCAAAAATCTCATAAATGAGTTCATGGCAAAGGATACAAGCCGCAAGATCAAGGGCGCGTTCCGGGCGAAATTCCTCAACGGCGAGAGGGTCAACATGATGGCCCCGTTGGGCTACATGAAACACCCGGAGATCAAAAACAAGCTGATGATCGACGAGGAAACCGCCTGGATCGTCCGTAAGATTTTTGATCTCGCTTTCCACGGCATGGGTGCCAAAAGGATTGCAGAAGCCCTGATGGATGAAAAAGTTCTGTGTCCCGGATGGTTCCAGTATACCCGCAACGGGGGCTGTGCCCGTTTCTTTGAAGGCCAGCCGGAAGAGAAGCGGTATATGTGGTCCCAGACCTACCTCAAGAACATTCTCAAGGACGAAACCTATATCGGTAACACGGTTCACAATCGTCTGGCAGCGGTTTCCTATAAGAACAAAAAGGTGGTTCGTAACCCGCAGGAGAAGTGGCTTCGCATTGAAGGGACCCATGAAGCCATTATTTCCCAAGAAGTTTTTGAAGCGGTGCAGGAGCAGATCGCCAGCCGCCGCCGGGAATGTAAGAACAAGCGGACGCAGATTTTCGCTGGCCTTTTGAGGTGCGCAGATTGTGGATGGATGATGCGCTATGGCATCCAGAGCAGCGCCCGGAAACAGTATGCCTACTATACGTGCGGCAAATATCGTGACTACCAGACCAGGGGCTGCACCACGCACTACATCCGCTATGACACGCTCTATGCGTATGTGCTGGCGAGAATCCAGCACTGGTCGGCAAGGGCCATTCAGGACGAGGAAACGCTTCTGCGCCAGCTTTTGAGCGCCGGAGACCGGGAGCGGAACGCCGCCCAAAAGAAGCAGGCTGCGGAGTTGAAAAAGGCCGGGAAACGCAAGGGTGAGCTTGACGGATTGTTTGCGAAGCTCTATGAGGATTGGGCGGCTGGGCGCATTACGGAATACAATTTCAATATGCTCACTGCCAAATATCAAACCGAGCAGAGCGAGTTGGCGGAGAAGATCGACACTCTGACTGCGGAACTGGATGCGGTGAAGCAGACGGAGAACGATGCCAGGAAATGGATTGACCTCATTCGGCAGTATGCCGATCCCACAGAGCTGACCGCCCCTCTGTTGAATGCCCTTATTGAAAAGATCGTAGTCCATCAAAGCATTGAGGGCGAGGACGGCGAGCAGGAGCAGGAAATTGAGATTTTCTACCGCTTTATCGGCAAGATTGATTGAACACAGGAATTTGTATCCTTAACTACAATACACAGAAGTTTTCTTCCCTCGGCACAACGTCCGCTACATTGCGATCACCGATGGCGTGGACAGTCTGAACCGTCAGGAGATGGATATTACCCCGTTTAAGAATATTCTGAATGACCTTTA
>JAFLRP010000100.1 GCA_022511515.1 Acutalibacter sp. | reverse complement strand
CAGGCCCTTGATGGACAGATAGTGCGCTTGCATGGGGATCAACGCTTCATCCGCAGCGGCCAGAGCGTTGATGGTCAGCATACCCAAAGACGGGCAGCAGTCCAGTAGGATCACATCGTACTGGTCGCGGACACTGTTCAGATATGGACCTGTTGACAAAGGTAGCCACACCAAGCCATATATGATAAAATAGGGTAAAGGGGTGGGGGCGATGATGGGGCGGAAGAGTGGACAAATCGGAATGCTGACCATAGACATGGCCGAACTGATACCGACCGGACACTTGCTGAGAGAAATCAATGAGATGATCAGTTTTGACTTTATCTACGAGATTTTAGCGCCGTATTATCCGTCAGCCGGTCGCCCATCCGTGGACCCGGTCAGTATGTTTAAAATGCTGTTGGTAGGCTACTTGTATGGGATTAAGTCAGAACGCCGGCTTGTGGAAGAGGTTCAGCTGAATATCGCGTACCGTTGGTTTTGCGGCTTCGAGCTGGGCGATACCATCCCGGACCACTCCACTTTCAGCAAAACCAGGGTGCGAAAATGGAATCAGAGCGGTCTGTTCCAAAAGGTCTTTCAGGAGATCGTCAAACGCTGTATTGCCGGTGGCTTGGTAGATGGAAAGGCAATGGCTGCGGACGGGAGCTATCTCCCTGCCAATGTCTCCAGAGACAGTTGGATCGATGTAGAGACTGAAGTAGAAAACAGTATGCAGAGTTATCTGGACCGCCTGGACGAAGAATTGGCTGGACAGCCCGGATTCAAAAGTCCGCCGGCCAAGACAGTGAAAAAGCGCCGCACGACCAGCACAACAGACCCTGACTACGGCTATATCAACCAAGGGAACAAACGCGGCGTCGGCTATCTGCTGGAGGCGACGGCAGACTGCAAGCACGGCATATTGACCGGGGTAGACGTGTATCCCGCCAACCAGAAAGAAAGCCTTCTTGTCCTGCGGCATTTGGAGCGGCAAATAGAGGCCGGTGTTCCCATGGAGAAAATTGCTCTGGATCGCGGCTATGATACAGATGCGGTCCATCGTGGACTGGAGCTGCTTGGCATTACCGGATACATCCCCGCAATCCGGTTCCCCAACTCACCCGAAAAGTATGGCTTTTCCTATGTGCCAGATCAAGACGCCTTCATTTGCCCGGAGGGAAATCCTCTGACTTACCACAGGCTGAACTGCAATCAGTCCACCGGGAAATACCTGCGCTGTTATCAGGCATCGCAGCAGGTTTGCCGAGTCTGCCACAGACGCGCTGATTGTTTTGAGACAAGCGGGGTCCGGCGGAGGATACTGGCCAGCAGCTGTTACCCCGCCTTTTATAGAGGGCACAGCCGAGTGGGTACACCTGAGTATATGTCCATGATGCGGCTGCGAAAAATATGGGCCGAGGGCAGCTTCTCCGCAATGAAACGGGAGCGCTGCCTTTCAAAAATTCGAAAGAGGGGCATTTCCGCTGCGACCGAGGAATGCCTCCTGTCCGCTATGGCACTAAACCTTAAAAGGATGGTTAAGGCCTTCTTTTTCAGTTTGCTTTTCTTCCGAACCAGGGCTGAGTATAAAATTCTCTTGCCCTGGTTTTGATTTTGTCAACGGGTCCAAAGAATTTCGCACCTCCTGGGTCGTGAGTCCAGGAACTTCCGCGATTTCATGCGTAGCGAGATTTGCCCAGCCGCCCTC
>JAFLRP010000099.1 GCA_022511515.1 Acutalibacter sp. | reverse complement strand
GTCGTGAATATCGAATACCAGCACACGCTTGTCAAGATCCACCGTGCTGGCATGACCGAACACATCCAACGAACCGGTGGTAAACAGTTCCAGGGACAGGGCAATTTCCTTTGCCTTGTCCTCCGGCTGTTTCAGCAGTATTTCGCGCAGAGTGCAGAGCGTGGGAACAGTGCCGTTCTGCGCAGCTTCCTGATATACGGCGGCAGTACAGCGGTCAATGATAGACTTATGCTGCGGGCCGACGCCGGTTTTGTCGATCTGCTCGATCAGCGACATGATAAACTGCGATTTCTCCACGATGGGATTGTTCTCACCGTAGCCGTCTACCATATACATGGCGTTAAGCCGGTCTTTACCGCCGGCGGCAACACGGATCACGCTGCCGGTTTCGCGTCCCATAGCCTGTACCAGCGGGGCAAATTCACCCTCCGGGTCGCAGATCAGAATATCATCGTCGGTGTTCAGCATTAAAAAGGCGATCAGTTCCTTTGCGGAAAAGGATTTGCCGGAACCGGGAACGCCCAGCAGAAAGGCCGACTGATTGAGCAGGTTCGCCTTGTTGCACATGATAAGGTTATGGGAAATGGCGTTTTCTCCGAAGTAGATACCGCCCTTGTCCTGAATTTCCTGCACCTTAAATGGCATGAACACCGCAAGGCTTTCGGTCGTCAAGGTACGGAACGCATTGATTTTCCTCGTTCCAATGGGCAGTACCGTATTCAGGCCGTCAAGCTGCTGGAATTTCAGCACGGCAAGCTGGCACATATGCTTTCGCGCAACGGACAGGACAGCCTCGGTGTCGCTGTCAAGCTGCTCCTTGCTTTCGGCGGTCAGTACCATTGTAATGACGGCGAACATCATGCGCTGGTCGCGGGTGGTGAGATCGTCCAGAAATTCCTTTGCTTCTTTGCGCTGGAGTTCCATATCATACGGCACTACCGCAGAGAAATTGTTGTTGGCGTTCTGGCGGCGCTGCCAGTTGGTGATGTTGGTTTCTACGCCCAACAGACGGTTCTCCACCTCGCGCACGGCCTCATCAGTGGGGATCGGCAGCACATCAATGGACAACATCATATTGCGGTTAAAATCGGTCAGCTCCGTCACCATGCTGTCCTTGATATAGCTGGCGTAGTCCTTTAAGAAAAGAACCCGGCAATACTTATCGCCGAGTTTCAAGTAGTCGCTGTTCTTTTCAATGGAATCCGGGCAGATATAGTCCCGGAAGTCGTGGCCTTTCTTCATCATGTCCCGCGCGTCAAAGTGGAACGACGCTTCCTCACCGGCACGGTAGAAGTCATGCAGAACGCGCAATCTGTCCGTAGCTGTCATTTCCGTACACTTGGAGCCGAGCGCCGCAAAGTGGGAAATCAGATCAGCGCCCACACGGGCAAAATAGGTGCGGGCTTCCTCAATGTCCTTTTTGGCGACGGTGATCGTGATATATTTCTCCTGCATGATACCGTTTGCGCCGGTGGCTTTGTCCAGGAGCATTTGATTATACTCCTTGCGGTACACATCCCGTTCATCGCCGCGCATGGGCATGAGGATGGACTGTTCAAAGTTCGCACGGTTCAAGCGGCGGTTGTTAATGGTAATCTTGGTGGTCGCGCCGGAATCCAGGCTGTTGAGCAGCTCGGAATAGGTCAGGAACATGGATTCCTTATCCTCGCGGCTGGCGACAAGATAATTGATGTCGGTAAACTGA
>JAFLRP010000098.1 GCA_022511515.1 Acutalibacter sp. | reverse complement strand
TTCCGATCTGCCTCCGCTGCTGCGTCTTGGAGAGCCGCCGAAAGGTCTCATAGAGGTGCCGGTTATCTTCCAGTTCTGTGAGAAGGGACTCTGGGGTATCCTCCGTCCCATACGCCTCGCCCTCATACACAATGGCGTCCAGGGAATAACAGTGATACCGTTCTTTCCTGTCCGCGTTGGCCTCCAGCCGCCTGGATTCGATGATGACTTCACCAATCTGCTCCTCCACTTCGCTTTCAATGACTTTGCCATCCTGGAATTCGTACTTGATTTTCATTTTGCCGTTCTCCTTTCGGAGCCCGGCAAGCGGCACGAATGCCGCTGAAAACAAAAAAAGAGCCTGACAAGCAGCACAAAGTGCCGCTTGCCAGGCTCAATGTCGTCTCCATCATGTTTCAGATGGTATCGTGGTGGTTTGACCGCTTTCTTAGGAATGAAATCGCCCCACCGTGCATCATGCTCAAACAAACGAGTGATCCTTGTCCCGGTTTAGCCATCCGTTTCCCTGTCCCATATACACTCCTTTATGGGATTGTCGTATTGCCGTGACGCCCCGGTCAGCTCCCGGCCCAAAGGCTCGGAGCGGATCAAATGTCCTTATTCAGTTTTTGTTACTCCAATCTCCGCACCACAGTGCCCGCACTTCAAATAATAATCGGGATTCCGGCCCTTTGTCGGGGTAATCAACTGTGTTCTGGTGTTCCATGACGCATCCATGATCCGCCGTCCGCAGACGGGGCAAAGAATCGGATGTCGTTTATCTCTTATTTCATGGGTGTATTCCTCCTTTTTCCTGCGCACCATATACGCCCCTTTCTTAGTTCCGCCGCGGTCCGGCAGAGAGGAGTATATGAACCCGCTATGATCTTGCTTATGTGACAAGCTCCGTCAACCAGGGTGTCACCGGTCTTGTCAGCAAGCGAGCATTCAGGTATGCCATCTCCAATGTGAGGCAGGTATTACCCAGGTAGTACCCGTCCATAATGGTGAGGGTCATAGCAAGGTCGGGTTTCTCCATGTCTGTCAAACAGATCGGCAGAAGATACTGCACCCGTCCCTGGTAGCCCTGCGGCACCACAATGCTTGGTTCTACAACCGCTTTCCGCCGCGCCAGTTCGACTGCCGTTTCAAGTAACAGGGGCAGGTTTCGCGCTTCGCGGATAGAAGCAGGCAGGCGGGAAACATTTTCCTCGTCGCCTAAGATGTGGTCTATATTTACCCGTATCGGCCACTCCGGGTTGTAGTTGACGCCATACTGCGTCATATAGTAGCTGGGCTTTTTCGGCAGCGGCGAGATGTATTTCAGCCATGGGGAAATCTCGTCTGCAAAGCCCCGGAAATACCAATCCAGCATACTGGCCTGTCGCTTGTTCCGGTCAAAACAGGCATAAATGGGTTTATATCTGTGGGTGTAAAGACCGGTATGAAAGCAGGCGTACTCGTTCTCCACATGGAAGTAGGCTACAGCTTTCACTGGATCGCGTTCCTCGTTATAGTCAATTGCTTGCTTTTTGAAAATGGCATGGATGTATCGCTCTAATATCGGAGTATCTGGATTCTTGGTTAAGTACATAGGTTCCCGGAACCGCCAGGGCTCCGGGCGGGCCATCTCCGCCAGTTCGTCAAGCTGCAAATACCAGCTCGGGACGTAGGCGAAGGAAAACAGGTCTGGCAGTAGGATCATATCAGTTCCCTCCATTTTGTTTGAATTGCGTC
>JAFLRP010000097.1 GCA_022511515.1 Acutalibacter sp. | reverse complement strand
CATCGCCGCCAGAGGCGGCGATGGTACCGCAAGCATAGCGCAAATGTACATTTGCGCGCTTGCAGGGGATAAACCCCTGACCCCAATGCCGCCTGCGGGCGGAAACTTTGCGGCCCAAGCCGTAAGAAGGAGCAAAAACGTGTCTGAGAAACGAAACACTCACCATCTGCATATCGAACTGACTCCGGAACAATATCAGCTTTTATCAGGCAATGCCAAACAGTGCGGTCTTTCAAAGCGGGCTTTTATTATTCGCCTTCTGGAGGGAAAACCTGTTCGGACGCGCCCCTCCCAAGAGATCAAGGATCTACGGACGGAGATCCACCACATCGGAAATAACATCAACCAAATCGCCCGCAGCGTCAACGTTGGAATCGCCAATGCCGAGGACGAACGCTGGGGGCTGTACCTGTTAGATCAGGTCTATGAACTGATGTACCAAATCGCAAAGAAATAGGAGGTAACCGGCATGAAAGAATTCATCTACAAATCTTATGACGAGCTGCCGTTGTTCCTCAACGCCGATACGGTGGCAAAGGCCCTGGGTGTGTCGCTGTCCAGCGGGTACGAGCTGATGCACGAAAAAGACTTCCCCACGCTGAAAATCGGCAGCCGTATCGTGGTGCCGAAGGAGAGTTTCATCCGCTGGGTTGAACAAAATACCGGAAGGGCTGCGTGAAGTACTGAAAATACCTGCGGCACAGTTGGAGAATGGGCCGCTGTTCAGTGGGCAGACTCTCAGCAATTTCCTGTGTAGACATAAGTCAAATATGCCCGGGCCTCGTCTGCCAAATGGTAGACCCGTTCCACCGGCGTTGGGGGACGATCCGTCATCCGATATCTGGGAAAGAACCGGGACAGATGCAGCGGGATGTTGGGGTCAACGCCGGCCAGCCAGCGGGCCAGTTCCCGGATTTCCTCCACGCTGTCGTTTTCTCCGGAAATCAACAGGGTGGTCACCTCTACATGGCACCGCTCCGCCGCCAAGGCGATGGATCGCTTTACCGTGTCCAAATCGCCACCCAGTTTCCTATACCATGCGGCCGTGAAGCCTTTCAAATCAATATTGGCGGCGTCAATGAAGGGAAGCAGCTCCCGCCAGGGGGCTTCCTCAATGGTTCCGTTGGTGACCAGTACATTGACCAGCCCCCGCTCACGAACCAAGGCGGCGCAGTTCCTGACGTACTCATATCCGATCAGCGGCTCGTTGTAGGTATAGGCCACGCCGATATTTCCTTGCGGGACAAACTCCGTCGCTTTCGCAGCCAGCTGCTCCGGGGATAATTCCACAGTTTGAAGTTCACCGTCCCCGGCCATGGAAATTTCGTGGTTCTGGCAGAAAGGGCAGCGCAGATTGCAGCCAAAGCTGCCCACCGATAAAATGAGGCTTCTGGGATGAAACCGGCGCAGGGGCTTTTTCTGGATAGGGTCCAAAGCCAGACTGGTCAGCTTTCCATAGTTCAGAGAGACGATTCTGCCATCCCGGCAGCCCCTGGCCCGGCACAGGCCGGTCTGTCCCTTGTCCAGCTGGCAGTGGTGGAAACACAGCTCACAGCGGGTTTTCATGTGTGCCGCACCACCTCGAACCGCTCCAAAGTGTATTTTTCCCAGCTACTGATGCCGCCCTTTTGACGGGCAATCTCGATCTGTTGCTCTACCGTGTCCACGCCATCCAGGTCGGGCAGCAGCAGGCCCCTCCTGCCGTCGCAGGATACGATG
>JAFLRP010000096.1 GCA_022511515.1 Acutalibacter sp. | reverse complement strand
GTCTTAACTGAAATATCCCGGCTGTACGCCTCATTCATAATGTTTTTTACCGATACGGTCAGATCATCGGCCGCGTCATTGATAGTATCAACATTGTCGTTGATGGCAATAAAGCGCACACCGTAGGCCGGGAATACCCGGCGCATATAGCGGCCGGTTTCGATATACTCACGCCCCAGGCGGGAAAGGTCTTTCACTATGACGCAGTTGGCTTGACCCTCTTGGATCATCTGCATCATTTCCTGAAATGCCGGTCGATCAAAGAGGACGCCGCTGTAACCGTCGTCAATCTTTTCCCCGACAACTTCAATTTCAGGGTGCCGTGCTATAAAATCGTCGATCAGCCGTCTTTGGTTCGCAACGCTGTCGCTCTCGGTAGTCTTGTCATCCGTATAGGAAAGACGGATGTACTTAATTGCTTTGTAAACCTGCTGCATATAAAAACACTCCTTTCATTGCAGAAAAATCCCCGCAATTCAAGGAGTGTGGTTTGTCGTATTCAATTCCTTTTCCATGTCTTATTATACCACAGCCATGCGGGAAAGTCAGCCCCTTTTTTGAGATTTCCCGGCTTCATCGTAAAATACCTTTGATACATTCTTCCAGCGTTGCGCCGTCAGTGGCGAAGCTGGCCTGCACGGTAAACTTCCCGCACTTAAAGAGATAAGGATTTTTAATCTGCCGGACAAACTCGGCGATCCGGTCCTCACGGGACAGCTCCTTATCAACTGTAACGTCCCGAATATCGACCAGACGGTCACAAGCGGTTTCTTGGATTGCTATGCTCTGCATGATACCAACTCCTTCCTGAAAAATTCGTGATCTGTCGAAACCACATGAATAAGTCGGGCCTGCGATAACAAAGACCACAGGCCCGGCTCATGGTATCTGATTTCGATTTTACTGCCGTATTTGCCACGCCCCCCGGCAAGCCCTGCATCCAGCAGAGCGGGGCTGCCATAGGCTGCGGCCAGCTTTACCGCATCATAGCCCCGCCATTGCCGCCGCTTCGCCAGAGCAAGCGCACAGGGCAGGAACTCCCCTTCAAGTCCGTGAGAGGTTGTGAAAAAGTACCATTATGATCTGCGTCGTCGTCGCGCCCAGCCTGCCACGGTTGGGTCAATGGGTTGCGTGGATCGCTCGGACAGCCGGTGCATCACCTCCTTAGCTGTCTGTCATTGCGCCGCCCCATTTGCCGCTCGGAACACAGAATGACGTACCTATGGCAACGTATATTCAGTTGTCAAGGAGCCGCGAGGGGAACGGCAGTTGTGACAATTCACGGTTGAACGTGCCGGGGTCTTTACCACTCGGACACACCACATCGGGCTTGTCCTGCCGGAAAATATGTGGCTCTATTATTCAGTACATTTTTTGGCCTTTTGGGGGTGGGTTTACAGAGGATTTTTTTCAAAAAATTTATTAAGCCGCTGTAAACCACGATGAATGCTGTCGCGAACCGAAGATTTATCACATCCTTCTGCTTTGGCAATCGCAGCTTGACTCATGCCAAGATAAAAGTGTGCGTAAATTCTCTGGCGCTGTTTTTCCGGCAACGTTGCAAGCCCCTTATAAACCAGCTCTTTCATTCGTTGCCGTTCCATAATTTCAAAAGGAGAAGGTTGTGCAAATGTAAGATCCCGCTCAATTTTCCCTTCAACATCAAGCGAATAAAATGCACGGTGCCGGTATGTACGAATCCTGTATGCTTCTTCCAGCAGGACATACTCCCGAAGCAGATCAGCGACCTCGTCCGGGACTTCTAC
>JAFLRP010000095.1 GCA_022511515.1 Acutalibacter sp. | reverse complement strand
AGAGCACGGGGAAGCTCTTGACGAACTGGCGGCTGAACGCGCGATAGCCCGTCATTATGTCCCGCACATCGCTCTTGAAAAGAACATTGATGCTCTTTCGCACGAGGCTGTTGCCCGCGTTGTGGAACGGCCGCTTGTTCTCCGCAAAATACGTGGAAGAGAGCCTGTCGCCCACCACCATGTCAGCCTGACGCTCCAGCACGAGCGCCGCCATTTTGCCCGCGCTGTCGGCGGGATAGGTGTCGTCTCCGTCCACCATGACGTAGCACTCCGCGTCAATCTCGCGGAACATCCGCCTTATCACGTTGCCCTTGCCCTGCTGCGTCTCGCTCCGCACGACCGCGCCCGCCTCAAGCGCAATCCGCGCCGTGCCGTCGGTGGAGTTGTTGTCGTAAACATACAGCGTTCCTTCCGGCAGAGCGCGGCGGAAGTCTGCGACCACCTTGCCGATGGTCTGCGCCTCGTTGTAGCAGGGAATGAGGACGGCTATTTTATCCATTGGTCTTCTCCGCCTTGCCCAAATACAGAAAATACGCGAGCATGACCGGCATGGAATATATGATGGGAAACGCATACCTTGGATGACCTTGTATCACAGGCGCAAGCACGACAATCACCGCGCTAAGCCAAATCGGAACGGAAGCCAGCAACCACAGGAAACGCTTCCGATAGAATGCGAACACGGACAGCCAGATGAGCAGCAGCACATAAAAAGCGGGATGCGACAGCAGATTCAGCACAGGGAGATAAAAGCAGAGCTTGTCGAAAGCCTTCAACGGAGACTTTAAACTTGCGATTGGTTCAGCATCGTGCCATTTCAAAGCTTCAACCACCTCTGACTGATTCGGCTGCATGGTCGAGCCGGCAATACGATTGACATAGTAAGTGGCGTTTACTGTAAACGGATAAAGCAGGTAATAGTTCTGGTTCACAGTTGCCTTGACATAAACAAACGGATGCTTTACGAATTGTTTCAGCCAAACCACAAAATAATTCTTCAACTCTTTTTTTGAGGGCTTCCATTTGAACGTGCCTTTCACCGGGTCAGAAACCCGTGGGTCATATATCTGAGCAAGACGCTCGTAATCAAGAACAGCGGAAATAGCCGCTTTCTCTTCCTCAGTGACCTCATCCCCATATTCTTTGACATAACGAGCCGTCTGCTGCATGGGAATAGAAAGTGCCTCCCTAATGCTTCCCGGAGCAACATTGAGATGGCGCACAATGGCAGCCGAGAATGCCGCCGTCAGCAGGACAGGCGCAAAAAATGAAACTATCGCACGCACAATGAAACGCCTTCGCTCTATGGGATTTGAATTTGCCTTTCTTGTTCGGAAAAACAGATACAGCAAAACCGCCGCAAGGGTAGGATAAAGCATATGCCGCCCGTTGTTCCGTAAAAGAATCACTCCTGCAATAGAGACCGCCATCAGCAAAATGTGCCTTTTGCTTCTGAAAAAATCCTCTTTCTTTATGAGAAGGTAAATCAGCTCACTCACAAAGAGCAGCGCAGCAAATGAGTATGGGACATCCTTTAAAAACATTCCGATGTAACCCGTGTAGTACGGAACGAAAACATAACAGGCAAAGGAAAGAATCCTGAGCCATATCGGTGCGTCAAGTTCCCGCATCAGATAAAGCGTGTATGCCAGAACCCATGCGCCGATTATTCCCTGAACCAAAATGTAGAAGAACGCACCGAAATTGCCGCTGACCAGAGAGCCGATTTTGACAAGCCCGCCCATCATCAGCGTACTGGCAATCGGATGGTGAT
>JAFLRP010000094.1 GCA_022511515.1 Acutalibacter sp. | reverse complement strand
GCCTTCAGCGTCTGCTGTTACCCGCAGGAAGAGAAAAATCATCATCGCACCTCCTGCTGGCGATTGTGATTTTTCTCTTTTTCTGTCATGCCCAAAATCCGCTCCACGTTGTTTTTGAGGGTGAGCAATTCTATCATTTTGTCTCTTGCCCGCTTCTGCTGGGGATACCGTTTTTTGTTCTCAGCCTGCAACATGGCATACTCCTGTTTCAGCGATTGGATAGAGGGCAGTTTCTTCAAACCGAGGGAATCAAAGTATCGCTTCGCCTCTTGACAGGAGCGGATTTCATTGCTATGCTCATTATAAAATTTCTCCCGTTTTCGCGGAGGCAGTTTCCGGTACTGTGCGTAAATCTCTCTCGTCTTGATGTAAACGCCGATGTGTTTCTGCAATTCCGCAATGTCCTTCATTCTTGCGCTGGCGGCTTTTGTCCGGTCAGATAAACCGTTGAATTTTTTGACAGCCGCATCACAGACTTTCTCCAATTCTCCGAAGTCCGTCAGCCCCTTTTCCTGCAAGTACATGACCGTCTTTGCCATCTCTTTGAGATTGAAAATCTTTGCCCAGCGTTCAAACCCTGGGGAGTTAGCCTGCTGTATTTTGGCCTGAATGTCAATGAGCATATTCGGCTTGGCGGGCGCTTCCGCTTTCGCTTTGGGAGCGACAATCCGCTTACCGGATATGCGCTCCATAATTGCCGTCTCAGAGTAATCCTCACCGAGCGAATCACAGCGGATGAACCGCTTGCTGTTTGGAATCTTGAACGCCAGATGTTTACCCCGCTTTACCTCCACTCCCGCCGCTTTCAGAACGGCGAGGAAACTGTCAAAGTCCTTGCAGCCATGACCGAGGGCGGTGTCGATCATATCCTCCAACTGCCCCCGGACAGTAGGCGGCTTGTCCTCACCTAGCCATGTGCCATAACTGCCCCGGCTGGGCTTTGGCCCCACGATCACCGACAGGCCATTTTCAAGGCACAGCATATCGGAGATTTTGCGGATCGCAAAGGAGGATCGCCAGAAGTTTCGGAATTTTCTGGTGCAGTCCAGAGCGGTCGAATTGAACACGATATGCGAATGGACGTGGTGCTTATCCACATGGGTACAGACAATAAAAGCGTGGTTCCCCTTGGTCAGCGACATGGCGAGGTCATAGCCGATCTTGTTCGCCAACTCTGGGGTGATCTCCCCAGGCTTGAAGGACTGCCGCAGATGGTAGGCGATCACATCATTGTCCTTCAATTCCCTGCCGGTAATGACAGCGTACTGCCGCTTGGAAAAAAGAAATTCCTGGTCAGCAATAGACGGGTTACATTGGTAAGCTGTGACCAAATCACCGCCGTTTGTTTTCTCTGGATTCTCAACATAGTCCGTCACACGGCCCAGGGCCTTGGCTACGGTCCGGCCCTTGCCGCTGTGAAGCGGCATGGCATCAGGCGTGTTGTTGCCATCTTCAAACCCTCCCTTAAAAGAAAAAGGTGGTGGGCGAAATTTTTTCGTCCACCACCTCAAAGTCTAAGAACCTGTTTAAAATCTTCTAAGCAGAAGAACGACAAAGGCCAGAACGGTCATTTCAAGGGAAGAGCAGAGTTTTCTTTCGCAATTTTTCCAAAGGCGGCGACATTTTTGGGTTGTCAGAATAAGTTGTGTAAGCGAAATCCGACATAATAAACCAATCGCCTGAAAAAGTTCTTAAATCTCCATAAATACAAAAATTTCCAATGGAATAGCCGTATGCACAGTAGCAAATGTGAATGCGGCTATTCCATTGGAAAACACTAAAAACAGAAAGATTTATGCGGTCTCCG
>JAFLRP010000093.1 GCA_022511515.1 Acutalibacter sp. | reverse complement strand
GCGTACTGTTGCTTCTGCGTCAGTTGAAAGGCCTCCAGATAGGCCAAAATCAGCAGGGCGTTGTCGTAGAGCGTCTTTTCAAAGTGGGGAACGAGCCATTTCTCGTCCGTGGAATACCGGGAGAAGCCGCCGCCGATGTGGTCGAAGATACCACCCGCGGACATGGCTTGTAAGGTGCGCTCCGCCATCCGCAAAGCGTCCGATTCCTTTTCCGCCTCTGCGATGCGCATCAGGAAGAGAAGGTTGTGAGGCGCTGGAAATTTCGGAGCGCGTCCGAAGCCGCCCCAAACGGAATCGAAGCTTTGACGGAGCAGACGGTATCCTTCCCGAAGCCGGCCGCGGTTGGGTGTTTCGTCCGCTGGTGGCTGGACGGCCTGAATCGCGGCGGTGATTTGATCGCTGGTCTCGAACAGTCTCTCCCGGTTGGATCTCCAAAGCCGCAGGATTTGCCGCAGCAGTTCCTGAAGTCCCACCTGTCCGTATCGGCCCGTCCTCGAGAAATAGGTTCCAGCAAAGAAGGGTTTTTGCTCCGACGTCATGAATATCGTCAGCGGCCACCCTCCCGAGCCGGTTAGGGCTTGGCAGACGCTCATATAGACCGCGTCGATGTCGGGACGCTCCTCCCGATCCACCTTGATGCAGACGAAGTCGTCCAAAAGGCGGGCGGTCTCCTCGTCCTCAAAGGACTCATGGGCCATCACATGACACCAGTGGCAGGTGGAGTAGCCGATGCTTAGAAAAACCGGCTTATCTTCGGCCTCGGCTCTTTGGAACGCCTCCTCGCACCACGGGTACCAGTCGACCGGATTGTCCTTGTGCTGTAAAAGATAGGGCGATTTTTCCGCTGCCAATCGGTTTGCCATCTTTCGAGTCTCCTTATAGCTCCGGATAAGACCGTTTTTGTTCTTACCAATAGGGTATCCGAAAACCGGAGGACGATTCACCACCCACCAAGGTTTCGCTCTGAAGACGGACAAGCCGCGGATAGCTTCTTATCCGCATAATAAACTCCCCGGTGCCTCACGAATCCTGTTTTCCGCGCATAGGCTGGGTATGAGGTGATACGATGCGGAATTGTTCTGCTTGCCCGGAAGCAATCGCTTGTATTAGGGGCGGATCTGAAGCGCCGGGTCTTTCCGGGGAGGTTCGGTTTTATCAGGAGCGTGGATGTGTTTTGGTTGAGGCGAATATCGCCGGACTTCCCCGGGAGAGTGGACCGGACTTCTTTGGATTCCATATTCATGAGGGCGGAGATTGTTCCGGAGAGGGCTTTTCCGATACCGGAGGGCATTATATTCCGGCCAATGCCCCGCATCCCAACCATGCGGGAGACCTTCCGCCCTTGATGCTGTGCAACGGAGGAGCGTATCTGGCCGTGCGGACAGACCGCTTCTGCGTGCGGGATATCATCGGCCGGACGGTCGTGATCCATAGTGGCCCCGATGATTTTCACTCCCAGCCAGCCGGCAACGCGGGAGTTAAAATTGCCTGCGGAGTAATTTGTCGAAGGTAAAGTTTTAAGCCAATTCCGTTCAAAGGCTTCGACGCCATCATCGTCTATTGTACGATGATGGCGCTATAGTTGTTGAGAGAATCCCGAATGTACTTCCGCTGAAGTATGCTTGTAAGGCTCTTTCTTTAGCCTGAAATGGATATTCCTTGCAAATTAATATCTACACACTCATGTTACGGGTTGAAATTTAAAGAAAAATGCTGTAAAGTAATAGCAGATAATCTCTTATTATCCTTTCTAATGCACAATCATATTAATGGTGGGATTGCAATGGCGGCTACTTTACAGAGCATACTATCTAAGTTTTTAGAAGC
>JAFLRP010000126.1 GCA_022511515.1 Acutalibacter sp. | reverse complement strand
GTGCTTCTTCCGGGTCTATTCCGGTACCATCGCTGCCGGTTCTTCCGTGTACAATTCCGTGAAGGACAACAACGAGCGCATGGGCCGTATCGTGCAGATGCACGCCAACGACCGGAAGGATATCGACCACGTGTACGCCGGCGATATCGCCGCTGCCGTAGGTCTCAAGAACACCACCACCGGCGACACCCTGTGCGACGAAAAGCACCCGGTCATTCTGGAATCCATGGAATTCCCGGATCCCGTGATCCGCGTGGCCATCGAGCCCAAGACCAAGGCCGGTCAGGAGAAGATGAGCCTTGCTCTGGCGAAGCTGGCAGAGGAAGACCCCACCTTTAAGGCGTATACCGATGAGGAGACGGGTCAGACCATCATTGCCGGTATGGGCGAGCTCCACTTGGAGATCATCGTGGACCGTCTGCTCCGTGAATTCAAGGTGGAAGCAAACGTGGGCAAGCCTCAGGTTGCTTACAAGGAAACCATTCGCGGCAACGCCGACGTGGATACCAAGTATGCCCGTCAGTCCGGCGGTAAGGGTCAGTACGGTCACGTCAAGATCCGCATCGAGCCCAACCCCGACAAGGGCTACGAATTTGTCAACGCCGTGGTGGGCGGCTCCGTTCCCAAGGAGTATATCCCCGCTGTGGATCAGGGTATTCAGGGCGCTATGCTTGCCGGTGTTTTGGCCGGCTACAACGTGGTGGACGTGAAGGTCACTCTGTACGACGGTTCGTATCACGAGGTGGACTCCTCTGAAATGGCGTTTAAGATCGCCGGCTCCATGGCCTTCAAGGAGGCTATGCGCAAGGCCGATCCCGTTTTGATGGAGCCCATCATGAAGGTTTCCGTCATCACGCCCGAGGAGTATATGGGCGACGTCATCGGCGATTTGAACTCCCGCCGCGGCATGATCCAGGGCATGGACGCCATCCCCGGCGCCCAGCAGGTCAATTCGGAAGTGCCGTTGTCTGAGATGTTCGGATACGCCACCGACATGCGCTCCAAGACACAGGGCAGAGGCCAGTATACCATGGAACCTGCCCGTTATGCTGAAGTACCCAAGGCGATTTCGGAGAAAATTATCTCCGAACGGGGGAAAAAGTCTGAATAAGCTGTAAATATGTCTTGATTTTTCCGCACTTTGTTGGTAAAATGAGGCATAAGAGAGATCGGCAATATTTTTCCAAAGGGCAGCTCCCGAAAAAATCTGCATGGAGCGCCTACGAACAAAAGGAGGAAATTTCCAATGGCAAAGGAAAAATTTGAAAGAAACAAACCGCACGTTAACATTGGTACCATCGGTCACGTTGACCACGGCAAGACCACTCTGACCGCGGCCATCACCAAGGTTCTGGCTATGAAGGGCGACGCCGACTTCATGGATTATGCCAACATCGACAAGGCTCCCGAAGAGAGAGAGCGCGGCATCACCATCAACACCGCTCACGTGGAGTATCAGACTGACGCTCGTCACTATGCTCACGTTGACTGCCCCGGCCACGCCGACTACGTGAAGAACATGATCACCGGTGCTGCTCAGATGGACGGCGGCATTCTGGTCGTTTCCGCTGCGGACGGCCCCATGCCCCAGACCCGTGAGCACATCCTGCTGGCCCGTCAGGTGGGCGTTCCGGCCATCGTCGTTTATATGAACAAGGTCGATCAGGTGGACGATCCCGAGCTGCTGGAGCTGGTCGAGATGGAAATCCGCGATCTGCTGAACGAGTATGAGTTCCCCGGCGATGACACCCCCGTCATCAAGGGTTCCGCTTTGCAGGCTCTGGAGTCTTCCTCCACCGATCCCAGCGATCCCGTTTACGCTTCCATTTTGGAGCTCATGGATGCGGTCGATGCCTATATCCCCACTCCCGAGCGCAAGTCCGACATGCCCTTCCTGATGCCCGTTGAGGACGTGTTCACCATCACCGGACGCGGCACCGTTGCCACCGGTCGTGTGGAGCGCGGCATGCTGAAGATGTCTGAGGAAGTTGAGATCGTCGGTCTGGCTGACGAGATCTCCAAGACCGTTGTTACCGGCATTGAGATGTTCCGTAAGCTGCTGGACTACGCTGAGGCAGGCGACAATATCGGTGTTCTGCTCCGCGGCGTGCAGAGAAGCGACATCGAGCGCGGTCAGGTTCTGTGCAAGCCCGGCTCCATCAAGCCCCACACCAAGTTCAAGGGCCAGGTTTACGTTCTGACCAAGGATGAAGGCGGCCGTCATACTCCCTTCTTCAACAACTATCGTCCTCAGTTCTATTTCCGTACCACCGACGTTACCGGCGTGATCTCCTTGCCTGCCGGCACCGAGATGTGCATGCCCGGCGATAACGTGGATATGGACGTTGAGCTGATCACCCCCATCGCCATCGAGGAAGGCCTCCGCTTCGCTATCCGTGAAGGCGGCCGTACCGTTGGCTCCGGCGTTGTTACCGCCATCAATTCCTAAGTCCTAACCACAATACAAAGCCTGTAGCATTTGCTATGGGCTTTGTTTTTTCTATATTGTTGAGTGAGAGGGGAGATTTATCATGAACTTTGAAAGGCTGGAAGCCTCGGCGTTCAGGGCTATGGGAAAGCGGAAATCCCACGTAGAACGGGAGATCGGCCACGTGTATTTTCATGGGAAACGGGTGTCACATTCGGTACTCCTGCTGCGGAAGCGGATTTTCCCGGAGGACGATTCTCGCGATGAGATCTTGCGCTGTGCAGGACTGTTCCACGATATCGGCAAGGGGATCGAGCCTCATGCTCGCACAGGCGCTGCGTTGGCCCGGGAGCTTTTGAAGGACGAGCTGTCGGAGGCCGAGCTGAACGCGGTCTGTGAAATCATTTCCGTCCATGATGACAGACATCCTGAAGACGACCGGTATTCCCCTTGGGTCAAGCTCTTGCAGGACGCGGATCATTTGGATCACTTCGGGTCGCAGGGGCTCTGGCTGAGCTTCACCTACCGCGCCTATGTGGGGCAGGAGGACATGATGGGGCTGCCGGCTTTTTATGAAAGTGAATGGGATAGCTCCGTGCCCGGCACCCGTTCTCATTTGAATTTCGATATTTCCAAAGAAATATTTGATGAAAAGGTGAAATACGAGCGTGACGTGATCCGCCGTCTGAAATTGGAGGGCGAAGGGGATTATGTTTAAACAGGTCGGAGATTGACAGTTTCTTTTTTTTGAGGTATAATCATTATTAACAATTGAAAAAGACCTGCGGTCGGGCTTACGACTTTCGTTTTGTAGTGACTATCTCCACGAATTGCCCTACACCGGCAGGTGTTTCATCGAGAGTGGCGGAGGGACAGGCCCTGTGATGCCCGGCAACCTACCCAAAAGGAATTTCCTTTGGCAAGGTGCTAAATCCTGCGGAGACCCATGGACCTATGGGAATGATCCGAAAGATGAGGCAAATCACGGACCCTCGTTTTTCGCGAGCGGTCCGTTTTTTTCGCAAATAATTTGAGAGAGGAAGCTGTGCTATGAAATTATTTACTTCTGAATCCGTCACTGAGGGGCATCCCGACAAGATTTGCGACCAGATTTCCGACGCGGTGCTGGACGCCATTCTGGAACTGGACGAAAACGCCCACGTGGCCTGTGAGACTACCGCCACCACCGGTACCATCCATGTGATGGGGGAGATCACCACCTCCTGCTATGTGGACATCCCCGCCATCGTGCGGAATGTGGTCAATGAAATCGGCTACAATGATCCCGCCTACGGCTTTGACGGCAGCACCTGCGGGGTGTTGACTTCCATCGACAACCAGTCCCCCGATATCGCTCAGGGGGTAGATGAATCTCTGGAAGCAAAGAACGGGGAAAAGGACGAAAACAGCAAGATCGGCGCGGGAGATCAGGGTATGATGTTCGGCTACGCCTGCAATGAGACGGCGGAGTATATGCCCCTGCCCATTTCCCTGTCCCATAAGCTGGCAAAGCAGCTTGCCGCCGTGCGGAAGGACGGCACTTTGTCCTATCTTCGTCCCGACGGAAAGACCCAGGTCACCGTGGAATACGAGGGGAATGAAGTCAAGCGGGTGGACGCCATCGTCATCTCCACCCAGCACGACGAGAACGTCAAGCTGGAGAAGATGAAAAAGGACCTGATCAAGCACGTGATCAAGCCCGTCGTGCCCGCTGAGTTAGTGGACAAGAACACGAAAATCTACATCAATCCCACCGGGCGCTTTGTCATCGGCGGCCCCGTGGGGGATACGGGACTTACCGGCAGAAAGGTCATTGTGGACACCTACGGCGGCTTCGGCCGTCATGGCGGCGGCGCTTTCTCCGGGAAGGACCCCACCAAGGTGGACCGTTCTGCCGCCTACGCGGCCCGTTGGGTGGCGAAAAACATCGTGGCGGCGGGACTGGCTGACCGCTGCGAGGTGCAGTTTGCCTATGCCATCGGCGTAGCGCACCCGGTTTCCGTCATGGTGGATTCCTTCGGCACGGGAGTGGTCAGCGACGAAAGATTGGCGGAAGCAGTGCAGCAGGTCTTCGATCTCCGCCCCCTGGCCATCATCCGGGACCTGGACCTCCGTCATATCAAGTACCGCCCTCTGGCGGCCTACGGCCATATGGGCAGAGAGGACCTGAACGTGCCTTGGGAAAACACAGACCGGGTTGAAGCTCTGAAAGAAGCTATTTTCGGTTGAGGAGAAAACAATGGAAAAACTGACAAAGGAAAGCCGGGAAATCATGGAAGAGCGCTTCGGAAAGGACAGTGTAATCTCCCTGGCCACGGCGGAGGACAATGTCCCATACGTCCGCAGTGTCAACGCCTATTATGAGGACAAGGCGTTCTATGTAGTCACCTACGGGCTTTCCAACAAGATGAAGCACATTGAGAAAAATCCCACGGTCGCCATTGCCGGGGACTGGTTTACCGCTCACGGGAAAGGGGTCAATCTGGGCGCTTTCGGCAAGCCGGAAAATTCGGAAATTGCCGGAAAGCTGAAAAAGACCTTTGCAGAGTGGATCGATAACGGCCACACCGACCTCAGAGACGAGAATACCTGTATCCTCTGTATTAAGCTGACAGAGGGAATTCTACTTTCCCACGGAAAGAGATATGAGATCGATTTTACAGATTGAATTGAGGTAGTGAAATATGGACTTGAGCAAATTTCAATGGACAAGAGAGCCGCTGGACTACAGCGTGGAAGCGGACAAAATCACCGTCACCACCAAGCCCCACACGGACCTGTGGCAGAGGACTTACTACCATTTCCGCAACGACAACGCTCCCGTGTTCCAAATGGAGACGGAGGAGAAATTTTTCAGCTTTGTGGTGAAAACGGATTTCACCGAAAGCCACCACCGATTTGATCAGTGCGGCATCGTACTGTATCTGGACAGCGAAAACTGGCTGAAAGGCTCTGTGGAATACGAAAACGAGGAGTTCCAGCACCTGGGCAGCGTGGTGACAAACGGCGGATATTCCGACTGGGCCACCACGGAGATAGACGCCACTGTCAAGACCATGTGGTACCGGCTCAGCCGCCGGGAGGACGATTACTGCATCGAATGTTCTTCCGATGGCGTGCGGTTCCGGCAGATGAGAGTTTGCCATCTGCACAAGGGCAATGAAAAAATCCGCTTCGGCATTTACGCCTGCTCCCCGGAGGATTCCTCTTTCCGGGCGGTCTTTACCGATTTTTTGCTGACTGAATGCCAGTGGAAGGCCCACGACGGCCAGCAGCCGGACGCAGAATAATCCCAACCCAAAATCAGTGCCGCCGAGGGAATCTCCTCGACGGTACTTTTCACGATTACCCCCGTAAAATCATAGTATAATTCGGAGGTGATCCGGCATGAATATCCTTTTAGCGATACTCTGTACGGTGCTGATGGTGCTGGGAGCGGCTGAATTTGTGCGGATTCTGGCGTTCTGGCGGCACAAGCCCATGGCGGAAATCAGGTGCTCCGTGGTGGTGGTTCCGGAAAGCGCGGAAGATTGCGAATATGCGGTGCGGACGGCGGCGGAACGTCTGCGCTGGCTGGGCGGGGAAAATCGGCGGCTTATCTGCGTCAATTTACACGACGATCCGGAAATCGACCGCATCTGCCGGTACTTATTGCTGCAATACCCGTATTTAAGGCTTTCCAAAACAGAGGATTTGGTGTATCATTTGTACAACGAGGATTGCGAGGCAATCCTCGAGGAGAACCCCTGAACTGCGACGATGAATGGCGCAGCCTTTCATCTGCTCTTCTTGCTTCGCAAAAGCACCGGGCTTTTCCTGAGTGTGATAAACATAGCAGAAAGGATAAATGAATTTGGCGGAAAACAAGTTGCTGGAAATGACCGGCACGGTAGAGCATGTGGTCTACCACAACGACAAAAATCAATATACCGTGCTGGAAATGGCAGCCGGGGGAGAGCTCATTACCGTGGTGGGTGCGTTCCCCTTTGTCAGCGAGGGGGAGGAGCTCCATGTGTACGGCACGTGGAGCAGCCATCCGTCTTTCGGCGACCAGTTCAAGGCGGAGACTTTCGAGCGCGCCCGTCCCGCCACTACCGCTGCCATGCTGAAATATCTGTCCTCCGGGGCGGTCAAGGGCGTGGGCGCCGCCACCGCTCGGCGGATTATCGACACCTTCGGTGTCCAGGCGCTGAACGTCATTGAAAACGAGCCGGAGCGCCTTGCCCAGATCAAGGGTATCACCAAGGAAAAGGCGAAAGCCATCAGCGAGGAACTCCGGCGTGTCTACGGCATCCGGGAATTGATGGCGTTTTTGGGCGCTTTCGGCGTGCGCCCGGAGGAAACGGTGCTGGTGTGGAAAGCATACGGCGCGGGAGCCATCTCCTGCATTCAGGAAGATCCCTACTGTCTTTGCGGAGAGGGGCTGGATATCAGCTTTGACATTGCGGACGCCATTGCGGAGTCCATGGAAATGCCCCGGGACGATTCCGGACGGGTGCAGGCAGGGGTTTTGTATGTGCTGCGGCACAATCTGGACAACGGCCACACCTGCCTGCCGGCGGACAAGCTCTGCAAGGCGACGGCCCAGCTTTTGGGCGTGGAGCTGGAAGCGGTGCAGGATGCCGTCTACACGCTGTGTCAGAGTTTCCAGTTGGTGAGGGAAGAATTTGACGGCAGGGAATTTCTGTTTTTGCACAGGCAGGCTCTCAGCGAGCAGTACATTGCGGCCAGAATGCAAGCCATGCTGCGCACGCCTCCGGAGCCGGTACGGGGGGCGGAGCTGCAGTTGCGGCTCATCGAGGAGACGAAGGGCATTCAGTACGCGGAAAAGCAGAAAGAGGCCATTCGGGCGGCCTTAGAGCAGGGGGTACTGATTTTGACCGGCGGACCGGGCACGGGCAAGACCACCACCCTGAACGCTATCATCTACCTGCTGAAATGCGCCGGCGAACGTGTGTTTTTAGCAGCCCCCACCGGCAGAGCGGCTAAACGGATGAGCGAGCTGACGGGCGAGGAGGCGAAAACCATCCACCGCATGCTGCAGGTGGATTGGGACGAGCACGACAACCCGGTCTTTACCAAAAATGAGCGAAATCCCCTGGAATGCGACTGCCTTGTCATCGACGAGCTCTCCATGGTGGATTCCTATGTCTTTGAAAGTCTGCTGCGGGCGTTGCCCATGTCCTGCCGATTGATTCTGGTGGGGGACAGCGACCAGTTGCCCTCCGTAGGCGCGGGCAACGTGCTGGGCGACCTGATCTCTACCGGGCTGTTCCCCACGGTGCAGCTTAAAGAAATTTTCCGCCAGTCTATGGAAAGTCTCATCGTCACCAATGCCCACCGCATTGTGGACGGCAAGCTGCCGGAGCTTCGGCGGAAGGACAGCGATTTCTTTTTCCTGCCTCAGGATATTCCTGCGGACGCGGCGAAACTCATCGTTTCCCTCTGTTCGCAAAGGCTGCCCAAAAGCTACGGCTATTCCCCGGTGACGGACATTCAGGTGCTGTGTCCCGGCAGGAAAGGGGAGCTGGGCACGGTGGAGCTGAATAAACTCCTGCGGGAGGCTATCAACCCGCCCCTCAAGGGCAAGCCGGAAGTCAAGATCAACGGCATGATTTTCCGGCTGGGGGACAAGGTGATGCAAATTCGCAACGATTACGATTTGCCATGGACGCGGGAGGACGACACCGCAGGAGAAGGCGTGTTCAACGGGGATATGGGTGTCATTACGGAGATCGACAGGCCCGGCGGCGTGATGCACGTCCGCATTGACGAGAAAGATGTGTTGTACGATTTCGAGCGTGCGGGAAACGAGCTGGAGCCCGCCTACGCCGTGACGGTACATAAAAGCCAGGGCAACGAGTTTACGGCGGTGGTGATCCCCGTCCTGCGCCCGCCTGCCCAGCTCTGCTATCGGAATCTGCTGTATACCGGCGTGACAAGAGCGAAACAGCTTTTGATTTTGGTGGGTCAGCAGGGCGTGATAGAAGCCATGATCGAAAACGACCGCAAAACCCGGCGCTATACCGGCCTCTCCCGGTTTTTGGCAGAGCAGGGAAATTGATTTTAGTGTTGAAAAATTTCACTTCTTATGGTAAAATAGATAATATACTGGATAGGTATACGGTTTCGGCCGTATCGAATGAGTGAAAAATGCCGGGATTTTGAATGATAAGGGAATCGGCAGGATCGAAAAGCAAGGAAGGTGCAGGATGATAGGAACGGATATTGCCATTGACCTGGGAACGTCAAAGTTCAAGGTTTATCTGGACGGCAAGGGAATCGTGCTGAGCGAGCCCTCCATCATTGCCGTGGACAATTATACTGACGAAGTGATCGCCATCGGCTCGGAGGCCTACGATATGCTGGGGCGCACCTCGGAGCGCATTACGGTGGCCCGCCCTCTGAGCAACGGGGTCATCTCCGATCTGTCCATGGCGGAGCATTTGATCAGCTATTATCTCAAGAAAATCAGCAGCAGCCGGGTCTTTATGCCCCGGGTGGTGGTCAGCGTGCCCTGCGGCTTGACGGAAGTGGAAAAGCGTGCGGTGGTGGACGCCATCGGCGCGGCGGGCGTGCGAAAAGTCTGCCTGATCGAGGAGCCCGTTGCGGCGGCTATCGGCGCGGGGGTGGACATTGCCGTGCCCCACGGCACCATGATCGTGGATATCGGACAGGGCACCACCGACATGGCGGTGATTTCCCTAAACGGCATTGCCATTGCCAATTCCATCCACACCGCGGGAGACGATTTCAACGACGCCATCATCAAGTATGTTCGCAGAAAGTTTAATCTGGTCATCGGTGACCGCACGGCGGAGGAAGCGAAAATCGCCATCGGCTGCGCCTATCCCCGGAAAAAACTGCTCACCTACACCTTAAAGGGCAGAAATGCCATGACCGGCCTGCCGGAGACCACCGTCATGAATTCCGACGAGATGATCGAGGCCCTCATCGAGCCCGCCATCTCCATTATCAAGACCGTGCAGGCGACGCTGGAGGAAACGCCTCCGGAGCTGCTGGCGGATATCTTTACAGACGGCATTTACCTCACCGGCGGCTCTGCCAATCTGTACGGATTCTCCACCCTTCTGTCCAAGAAAACGAAGATCCCGGTGGTCACTGTGGAAAACCCGGAGGACTGCGTGGTGCTGGGAGCGGGGAAGGCCATCAAGTTCATCGACAAGATCGACGGCCAAAGCCGCGGCAAGATGAACCCGCTGGTGTCGTACGGATAAACATGACTTCAATAAAAAACGCGGGGAATGTTTCCCTGCGTTTTTTTGTTCTGTTTTACAGCGCAAACCCTTCTAACAGCGAGCTGTCCATCCCAAACCGCTCCGCGCAGTCTTTCAGCCCCTCGGCGATCTCCTCCCGGGAGTAGTCCGCCGCCGTCAGGTATTGGTCGGAAAAGCCGTTGATGTGCCGGTAAAAGAGGAGCGCCACAGACAACTGCTCTGGATCGGCAAAATCCAGCTCCTCAAAGAGCCGGTTCTCCGCTTCGTTGATTTCTCCCCGGTCCGCCAGCTCCACAAGCTGCTCCAAAAGGGGCGGTAGCTTCCCGGCGGGCAGACTTTCCCGGAACTGGGGGGCGGTGAGGGGATCGGTTGGTACGCCGGTGAGGTGGGCGATCATCCGCACCATGTCCCGGATCATCCGCAAAATATAATCTTCTGTGATCACTGTTTTTCCTCGTATTTCTTTACGATGAGATTGGCGCATTTGTAGATGTCTCCGCCGCCCAAGGTGAGGATCAAGTCTCCGGGGCCGGCATGCGCCATCACATAGTCCGCAATCTCGTCAAAGCTCTGGAACCACACGCTGCCGGGGATTTTCGCCGCCAAATCGGCAGTGTGGATATTGTAGGTGTTCGTCTCCCGCACGGCTAAAATCTCCGTCATCACCAGATGGTCCGGAATGGAGAGCGCCTTGGCAAAATCTTCCAGCAGATTGTAAGTACGGGAATAAGTGTGGGGCTGGAACACCGCCCAGACCTGCCGGTAGCCCATGCGCATGGCGGAGGACAGCACGGCGGTGAGCTCCGTGGGGTGATGGGCGAAATCATCCGCCACGGTGACGCCGTCAAATTTCCCCAAAATCTCAAACCGACGGTGTACCCCGGAGAATTTCCCCAGAGCGCGGCAAATGGCTTCCGGCTTCGCACCCACCGAATGGGCGGCGGCAGCGGCTGCCAGAGCGTTCAGCATATTGTGCTCCCCGGGCACGATGAGATTCACCCTGCCCAGCGCTTCGCCCTTGTGCATCAGGGTGAAATCTTCGCAGGCGGTGTCCTCCTCGTTCAGCTCGGCGGGGTAGTAGTCGTTTTTGTCGCTGAGACCAAAGGTGACGATCTTTTGCCCGGTAAGAGAAGATACGCTTTCCATAGTACGGGCGTCGTCGCCGTTCACCACGATCATCTGGGAAGTCTGGGTAGAAAATTGGTGAAAAGATTTCACAATATTGTCCACCGTCTTGAAATAGTCCAGATGGTCCGCGTCGATGTTCAGAATCACGGAAACCGCCGGGTGGAGCTGCAAAAAGGTGTCCACATACTCGCAGGCCTCTACCACGATGCAGTCGCTTTTCCCCACGCGCCCATTGCCGCCGATCAGGGGCAGCTTACCGCCGATGATGGCACTGGGATCTTTTCCGTCCTCGATCAGGATCTGAGTGAGCATGCCCGTGGTGGTGGTTTTTCCATGGGTGCCGGATACCGCAATGGAGAAGGGGAATTTTTCCGTGAGGATGCCCAGCATGACGGAACGCTCCAGCGTGGGGATGCCGCGCTCTCTGGCAGCTACCAGCTCCGGGTTATCCTGTTTGCAGGCGGCGGTGTAGACCACCACCTCCGCGTCGCCGATGTTTTCCGCCTTGTGGCCCATGGTGACGGGAATTCCGTAGGAGCGGATGCGGTCCAGCGTGTCGGATTCGTTCAGATCAGAGCCGGTGAGCTCATAGCCCTTATGGTGCAGAATTTCCGCCATGGGGCACATGCCCGAGCCGCCGATGCCCACGAAATGCAGTTTTTTTACCTGGTCCAGCAGATTTTGCGCAGTGTTCATATCTGATTCTCCTTAGAGTAGAGAAATTATGTCCGGTATCTATTATATTGCGAAATGCCCGCAAAATAAATACCCATTTTCAAAAAATGAAGATTTCTTCCAAAATGCAGCGGGAACAAAACTTTCCCCGCCGCCATAAAATGAAGTAGCTGCGGACAAAAGCAGCGTTTTCTGTGGGAGGGGTATGGAAATGCTTCAGCAACGCGTGTATGGCATTTTGGGAGGGGACAAACGGCAAATCTATCTGGCCCGTGCTATGGCGGCGGACGGGCATGAGGTACGCGTCAGTTGTCTGGAACGGGGGGAAGGGTTGGACTCGCTGCCGCAAGTGGGGCCGGAAAAGCTGGCCGCCGACTGCGATTGTATTCTGCTGCCCCTGCCCGCGACGAAGGACGGCAAGACTCTGAACACCCCGCTCTCAGAGGTGGAGATCCCGTTGGATGACAATTTTGCCGTCCTGTTTTCAGGCAAGAAGGTGTACGGGGGCATGATGGAAAAGCTTCTTCAAACTTCCCCGCTTTGGGACAGCGTTTCCGCCTTTGACTACTACGCCAGAGAAGAATTGCTCACGGGCAATGCCTTTTTGACGGCGGAGGGCGCCCTCGGCCTGGCCATCGCGGAATACGAGGGGGCATTGAACAGCTCCCGCATTCTTGTGACGGGATTCGGCAGGATCGGCAAGGCGCTGTGCATGGGCCTGAAGGGGATCGGCGCCCGGGTGTACTGCGCAGCCAGAAAGCTCTCTGATCTCACCGCGATCCGTGCTATGGGCTGTACCCCAATGCGGTATGAGGATTTGAAAGACGCTTATGATGTGATCTTCAACACGGTCCCCACAGAGGTGCTGACCGCCCAGCGCCTGTCCTGCCAGCGCCCGGACACCCTGCTCATCGAGCTTGCTTCCAAGCCGGGAGGCATCGATTTGAAAGCGGCGCGCCGACTGGGACTGCGGGTCAAGGAAGCCCCGTCCCTCCCCGGCAGAATGTCCCCCCGGGCGGCGGGAGAACTGATAAAAGATACGATATATCATTTGATAGAAGAAACTGCTTGAATAGGGGAACCCCTGTTCAAGCTTTGCCGGAAAGGATGATTTCCATGGAAAGGAAACAAAGGGGCGCGGTGGGCTTTGCCCTTTGCGGCTCCTTCTGTACGCTCAGACAGGCCATGGAGCAGATGGAGGCGTTGTCGAAGGACTATTCCGTCCTGCCCATCATGTCCCAAAATGCCTATGAGACGGATACCCGCTTCGGAAAGGCGGCGGATTTCATCGAGGAAGCGGAGCGGCTTACCGGACACCCGGTGCTGCATACCATCGTGGAGACGGAACCCATCGGGCCCAAGGGCATGGCGGAGGCCATGGTGGTGTGCCCCTGCACCGGAAACACCTTGTCGAAGCTGGCGAACGGCATCACCGACACCCCCGTCACCATGGCGGTGAAATCCAGTCTGCGCATCGGGCTGCCCGTGGTGCTGTGTGTGGCCAGCAACGATTCCTTAGGCGCTTCCGGGGCCAATCTCGCCCGGCTGATGAACACGAAAAACATTTTCTTCGTGCCCATGAGCCAGGACGACCCGGTGAAAAAGCCCTTTTCGCTGGTGGCCGATTTTTCCCTTTTGGGGGAGACTCTGGAAGCGGCACTCCAGAAACGCCAGCTCCAGCCTGTTTTTCGTTGATTCTTTTTGCATAGCATTCCCGCCGGTTTTCGCAATTTTTTTCTGCAAAAATCGGCGGGTCTTTTTCTGTATTTACAAAACTTCGGATTTCGGATAGAATGATAAAAAGAAAAATGGAAAGCGGAGAGAGAAAATGCTTTACTGTGAAAAATGCCGTTCCCTCTGTCAGGATACCACCCGCAAATGCCCCAACTGCAAAAGTAGCAAGCTTCGGGTGGCGGAGGAAACAGATCTTGTTCTGCTGCATCGGGCAGACCAATATACCGCGAGCCGATTGGCGGAGCAATTTGATGAAATGGGCATCGTGTACGAGATCGCGCCCTTTGCCACCCGTTCCAGCCAGTACCTGTACGACAGCGAAGTGATGCCCACCGACAAAAATATCTTTGTGCGAGTCAGCGATTTGGAGGCCGCGGAGGAGCTTTCCGTCCGCATGAAGGAAGAATTGGAGCGCGCGCAGGAGCAGGAGGAAGAAGAATTTGAGGACATGCCCCGCAGAAAGCGGATGTTGGTACAGGTCCTGTCCCTTTTGCTCTTTTTCCTGTTGATCACGCTGGCCGTGCTGGGCGCGGACAGTCTGGGCCAGTGGCTCAGGAATCTCTTTTTATAACCGTGAAGACAGTTCCGGCAGGACGAAGCTCATTCGCCCGACCGCAGCTTTGAAACAAAAAAGCAACCGGCAAATTGCGGAATGTTCCGCGACTTGCCGGTTTTTTGTCTTTATTCTATTTCTCCTTTGCTCTCTGCGGCGGGGGGCGAAAAGTCTTCCTGCGGGGGCGCTGTTTCCAGCACTTGCCGGGGAACAGAGGCGGCGGAAAGAACAAGCGGGAACTGCACCACAGCGGTGAATACGTCGCCGTCGGTGTATACGGCAAATTGTCCGCCGCAAGCTTCCGTAAAGCTCTTGGCAATGGACAGTCCCAGCCCGCTGCCTTCGGTGGTGCGATTCTGATCGCCCCGGACAAATCTGGCGGTCAAGTCCTCGCCGTTCATGGTGATTTCATTCCGGGAGATATTCCGAATGCTCACCACGGCATTGCCGTTTTGCGCGCTTAGCTGCGCATACACACGAGAGCCTTCCAGCGAATACTGAGTACAGTTGCGCAGGAGATTTTGAAACACCCGGTACAGCCGCTGTCCGTCGGCATGGATCATCACCGGCGTGTCGGGAATATCCACCCGCCAGGTGAGAGGGGCGGACTCCAGTGTTTCCTCCATTTCCCCGAAGGTCTGGTGCAAGAGCTTTCCGATGTCCAGATCCTCCATATCCAGCGAAATATTGCCGGTTGCCGCTTTGGAGACTTCAAAAACGTCCTGCACGATGGCGCTGAGCCGCTGGGCCTTTTGAGAAATCGTGTTTACATAATCCATGACCAGCGGAGGCAGGTCAGGCTCCTTTTTGATGAGCTCAATATAGCTGATGATGGAGGTCAGAGGAGTTTTGATATCGTGGGACACATTGGTGATCAGCTCCACCTTGGTGCGGTCCGCCTTGATGCCCTCGTTCACAGCCTTTTGAATGCCGATGCGGATCATATTCAACTGCATGGCACAGTGATAGAGGTTAGAGGTGGGGAGGACGTGGTTCACCGCGTCCAGATTCCCATCGTACATCTCACCGATCTGCGCCATCAAAGCGCTCCAGTCCCGCAGATCCCGCCGGTAGGAGAAGGTGAACCACAGGATGGTGCCCACCACGCCTGCGATGGCGAAGCCGATAGTCCCTATTACAAAAAATCCCCGTATAGGCCCATATACCCCACCGATCATCAGGAACAGGAAGAAGGAAATCAAGATCACGCCGAAAATAACACCGATGCAGGAATAGAGCTTGCGCATGCTGCACTTCTGAAAGGTGGAGGCCCCCCGATAGCTGTTCAGAGCTTTCAGGATGGAATGAATGATATTGTGAGAAAACGGAGAGCGGTTGTGCCCGATATCCAGACAGAGGAAGTACAGAATGAAAATGCCGGCGCTGACAAGGATTTCCGGACGGTGGGTCACTTCAATGCTGTAGAAAAGGGAAAAGAAGATGGCAAGCAGCTTGACTTCGATCCAGATTTTGGAAAGCCAGCGGGCGATGTCCTCCTCCAGCGCCCGGCGGTCCTTGCGGAACAGGAACACCGGCAGCACCACCGCAAGGCAAAGACCCAAGATGCTGAGAAGCTGCACGCCGTATTCATACCGCATCTGCTGAGAGAGAGAAAGCTCCGACAGCAGGCTGGCAATTCGTGCCTGCAGGTAGGAGTCAACCGCTCCGACCACAAGCGCCGCCACCACGCCCGCAATACCCAGCAGCGTGATCATCAGACAGACCCAGGAGACAAGCCCCCGGAACAAACTAGTGTTTTTCGATTTTGTAGCCAATGCCCCACACCACCTTTAGGTATTCCGGCTCGCTGGGATTGATCTCGATCTTTTCCCGAATGCGCCGGATATGTACCATCACCGTGTTTTCCGTGGAATACGCGGATTCGTTCCAGATTTTGCTGTAGATCTCCTCCGCCGGGAAAATGCGCCCGGGATTTCGCATGAGAAGCTCTACGATTTTCGTCTCTGTGGCGGTGAGCTTCACCGGCTCGCCGTCGGCATACAGCACGTGCTCGTCCAGATTGAATAAGAGCCGGCCGTTGACAATGGTGCTTTCGCTGCTCGAGTTGATATCCCCCAGACTGGTATACCGGCGAAGCTGGGATTTCACCCGGGCCGTCAGCTCCATGGGGTGGAAGGGTTTTGTCACGTAATCGTCCGCCCCCAGCGACAGTCCGATGACCTTGTCGCTGTTTTCGCTTTTGGCGGAAAGCACGATAATGGGCAGGTTTTTCTTTTCCCGGATCTTCATGATGGCGGACAGCCCGTCCAGTTTCGGCATCATCACGTCGATGATGATGAGATGAATGTCCTTCGTCATGGCCAGGTCCAGCGCCTCCAGACCGTCATAGGCCTGAAACACGGTGTAGCCCTCGCTTTCCAGATTCAGCGCAATGGCCCGCACGATCTCCCGGTCATCGTCCACCACCAGAATATTTTTGTTTTCGGTCATGTCCATATCAGTTCCCTCCTTTACCCGTTGAGAGAAGCCCGGTGCTTTTGCAAAGCAAAAGAGAACCGTTTCGCGGTTCAGGGGTTCTCTCCGATGATGATAGATGAGTGCAGCGCAATCATCTATCATCATCGTTCCTTGCTTTCTTTTCCGACCTCAGTATAATCATGTTTCCTTAAAAATCTGCAAACGGGATTCTTACAAAAATCATACAGTATTTTCTTTTTTTGCGCAATGCGTAAGTGTTATTTTCTTTTGGAGCGGCATAAAATGGGACAGCATGGATTGGAAACCGGGGAGGAAAGTCGATGAAGGAGTTCTGGAAATTGCTGAAAAAAAGGCGGGGCGTGCTGATTTCCACCCTTGCGATTCTTCTCATTTGCGGCGTGGTTACGGTTGCGGCCTCAGAGAGGGGCGGTGCGCTGTTCACAAGCGGGCAAATCACCAACTGGGGGCTCAGCTTTCAGGAAAGCGGCAAACCGCCTGTGGCCAACGCTTCCTCCGATTACCTCGCCCAATACGACGCCCTCTATTGCCGGGACGCCGGGGAGAAAAAACTGTATCTCACCTTTGACGCCGGCTTTGAAAACGGAAACACCGAGCCCATTTTGGACGCTTTGCAAAAACACCATGTGAAAGCGGTGTTTTTTCTGGTGGGCAATTATCTGGAGACCCAGCCGGAGCTGGTCAAGCGCATGGCAGCAGAGGGCCATACCGTGGGCAATCACACTTACAGCCACCCGGATATGTCTGCGATTTTAGATGAGGCAAGTTTCCAAAACGAGCTGTTGAAAAATGCCGACCTGTACCGGGAAATCACAGGCCGGGAAATGCCGAAGCTGTACCGCCCGCCCCAGGGAAAATACTGCGAAAGCAATCTGAAAATGGCCCAGAAGTTGGGCTATCACACGGTGTTCTGGAGCCTGGCCTATGTGGACTGGTATGAAAACGACCAGCCCACCAAAGCGGAAGCCTTTGAAAAGCTGCTGCCGCGAGTCCACCCCGGCGCGGTGGTGCTGCTGCACAGCACGTCCAAAACAAACGGCGAAATTCTCGACGAGCTCCTGACCGAATGGGAAAATGACGGCTACACCTTCGGCGACTTGGCCTTCGAGCTGTTGGGAACAACTTCCCAAGGCGAAGGAAACTCTTTTGAATGGCAGGAGATTCATTCTTAGCATTTCTTGCGTTTTTACCACAATTTTATCAAAAAATGCTGGGAATCTTTTCTATTGTTCGTTTCCTGTAAGGCTGATAACTTGCGGTTTTCATTGGGTCTTTTAGGGGGCGTAGCCGCCTAAAAGCGTATTCGTGCGCAGTAGCACCGGCGAAAGGGAAGGGACTTGTACGCACGAAAGCAGGGACTATAGGGTATTCACAAACGAAAGGCGGTGAAGCGGGCGCTTCGCCGTTTTTTCTTGAAAGGACGGGTAAAATAGTGTATACTGTTGAAAGCACTTTTCAAAAGAAAGGAAATCATATGGAAAGCATTGTAGAAGCCTTAGTGGGTTTTTTCAAAAATACCATTCCGGCGGAGCTGACGGTCTTTCTGCTGTCGCTGCTGCCCATCATTGAGCTGCGGGGCGGCATTTTGGCGGCAAAACTTTTAGATTTAGGCCTCCTCCGGGCGTTTTTCATCTGTCTTGTGGGCACCCTCCTGCCCACGCCCTTTATCCTGCTGTTTATCAACAAGATTTTCGACTGGATGCGCAACACCCGGTTTGTCAAGTTAGTGGACCGCTTAGAGGCAAAGGGCAGAAGCAAATTCGACAAAATCAACCGCTACAAGACGGTGGGGCTCATGATCTTCGTGGCCATCCCCCTGCCCGGTACCGGCGCGTGGACAGGCTCTCTGGCGGCGGCGCTGATGAAGATGGACTTCAAGTCCGCCATGCTATCCGTGGCGCTGGGTACGCTGATCGCGGACATCATCATGTGCATTCTCTCTTACGGCGTATTGGGGTTGGTGATTTGAAATGAAACGGGTTCAAGTGGCTGTCATCGGCGGCGGTGCGGCCGGACTGATGGCGGCGATAAAGGCGGCGAAAACGGGAGCGGAAGTGATCCTGCTGGAGGGGAACCCACGGCCGGGTAAAAAGCTCCTGGCTACCGGCAACGGCCGGTGCAATTTGACAAATCTCTACATCTCCCCAGAGCATTACCACGGGGACGTGGAAGAAGCGGCAGGGCTCCTTGCCCGCTATCCCGCCGAAAAGATCATAGCGGAATTTGAAAAAATGGGGCTGCTGTGCAGGGCCGACAGCGAGGGCAGAGTGTACCCCAACGGTTTGCAAGCGGCAGCGGTGCTGCAGGTGCTTTGGGGCGCTTGCGAGGAGGCCGGAGTGGAAATCCGACCGGATTTTCCCGTTTCCAACATCCGGCGGGAGCAGGGTGAATTCTACATCACCGACGGACAGGAAACGATAGCCGCCCGGCGTTGTATTCTGGCAAGCGGCGGCAAGGCATCGCCCAAGCATTCCAAGGGAAACGGCTATGCCTTGGCAAAAAATCTGGGGCATACGGTCACGAACTTGACCCCCGCCCTTGTGCCGCTGAAAACGCCCCTGAAGCTGTGCAGGTCTCTAAAGGGCATCCGCTGCAAGGCAAAGGCTGCCCTGTACGGGAACGGCAAAAAACTGGGGGAGGAAAGCGGCGAAGTTTTATTCGGCGACAACCAGCTTTCCGGCATCTGCATTTTCAATTTGTCCTCGCTGCTGAACGGGGAAAAGGCTTGGGAAGTAGAACTGGACTTATTGGAGCAATGGGAAGAAAAAAGGCTGCTTTCCTACTGGAAACAGCTTGGGAAAAACCGGCCCGATTTGCCGGCAGGAGAGCTGTTTTCCGGCGTGCTCCCCGTGCGGCTGGGACAGGGGCTGGTGAAACTGATGGTGTTGATCGCAGAAAAACCCCTTGGCTCTTTGGACGAAAAGACACTGATACGCGCCGTGCAGGCGGCGAAGGCGTTTAAAATCCCTGTCACCGGGCCGGGGAACTGGGACAACGCCCAAATCACTGCCGGCGGCGTGCCGCTGTCTGAAATCGACATGAAAACCATGGAATCCAAACAATGCCCCGGGCTGTACCTTGCCGGGGAGCTTTTGAACATCAACGGCGACTGCGGCGGCTACAATCTCCACTGGGCGTGGCTCACCGGCATGGCTGCGGGAGAAAACGCCGGTAAATCGTAAGAAAACATGGAAAAGGAGGCGGACGTATGCTGAAACTATCCGGGCTCTCCCTGCCGCTGGAATTCAAAGGGGAAGACTTGAAGCGGGAAGCCGCGGGAAAGCTGCGTCTGCCGGTCTCCGCCCTTCGTGACCTGCGGCTTGTGAAGAAGTCGGTGGATGCCCGAAAGCGGGACAGAGTCCACTTTGTGTGCGCCGTGGAGGTGTCGGTAGATGGCAGCGAGCAACGGCTGCTGGCAAAGCTCCGGGACCCCCATGTGCAACTGAGCAAGCCCTACCATTACGAATTGCCCAGCTCCCCCATGCTGTCCCAGCGCCCGGTGGTCATCGGCTTCGGTCCCGCCGGGCTGTTTGCCGCCTTGATTTTAGCCCAGTGCGGTCAGCGTCCCATCGTTCTGGAGCGGGGCCTGCCAGTGGACGAGCGAAAGCGCTCTGTGGAGAAGTTTTGGCAGGAGGGCATTTTGGACGGGGAATCCAATGTCCAATTCGGCGAGGGCGGCGCAGGGGCCTTTTCCGACGGCAAGCTTACCACCGGCACGGGAGACCCCAGGATCCGCAAGGTGCTGGAGGAGCTGGTCAAAGCCGGCGCGCCGGAGGAGATTTTGTGGGAAGCCAAGCCCCATATCGGCACGGACCGCCTGCCCGCCGCCGTGAAAGCCATTCGGGAAAAAATGATCTCCCTTGGCGGAGAAGTGCGGTTTTCCGCGAAAGTGACAGATTTTTTGGTGCGGGACGGCAAGCTGACGGGCTTGGAAATCCAGACAAATTCCGGCATGGAAAGAATCCCTTGCGATAAGGCGATTTTAGCCGTGGGACACAGCGCCAGAGACCTTTTTGAAAAATTGCAGGAACGGAATTTACCCTTGGCCCCAAAGCCCTTTTCCGTGGGGGCCAGAATCGAGCACCCGGCTGCTCTCATCGACAAGGCTCAGTACGGCAGCTTTGCCGGTCATCCCGCATTGGGAGCGGCGGATTACAAATTGTCCTGCCATCTCCCCGACGGACGGGGCGTGTACACCTTCTGCATGTGTCCCGGCGGCACGGTGACCGGGGCCGCTTCCGAGCCGGGCGGGATCGTCACCAACGGCATGAGCGCCTGGGCGCGGGACGCGGAAAACAGCAACGCCGCGCTCTTAGTCAGCGTGACCCCGGAAGATTTCGGGCAGGAGGGCCCCCTTGCCGGGGTGAAGTTCCAGCGCAGAATCGAGCAAGCGGCCTTCCGGCAGACAGGCGGCACCTATTTTGCCCCTGCCCAGCGGGTAGAAGATTTCCTTCACGATGTACCGTCCAAAGGCTTTTCCGGGGTGAAGCCCACTTATCAACCGGGCGTTGCCCCTGCCAATATTGCCGATTGTCTACCGCATTTTGTAACGGAAGCCATGGCACAGGCCCTGCCGATTTTCGGCAGACAGCTCCGGGGCTTCGACGACGGCGACGCTGTGCTGACCGCTCCGGAAACCCGCAGCTCGTCGCCGGTCCGCATCTTGCGTGATGAGAGTTTTCAATCCCCGCTGGCGGCCGGATTATTCCCCTGCGGCGAGGGAGCTGGGTACGCGGGCGGCATTGTTTCCGCCGCCGTAGACGGCATCCGCTGCGCGGAAGCGCTCTTAATCGGACAATAGGAAAGGGTGAAGCAAAGTGCTTCACCCTTTTTCTGTGGTATGTACATACATCCTGGAAAGTTCTTCCTCGCCGTCTCCCTGTACCATGCAGAGGAATTCCCAGCCGTACCGCTCATAAAACGAGGTGTGATCGGTGACGAGATAGAGGGTTGAAATTCCCCGAGCGCTCATGTCCTGGCAGACAAAATCCAGCAGTTTTCCGGCGATTCCCCGGCGGCGAAATTCCTCCTCCACATACACGGCGCAGACGTTGGGGGAAAGGTCCTTTCTGTCGTGAAAATCGTTTTCGATGACGCCCAGACCGCCCAGAATTTTTTCGCCCTCCACGGCCGCATACCACTGGGGCACAGCGCTCTTTCCCGCAAGACATTCTTCCATGCTTTCCAAGTACGCTTCTTTCGGAATGCCCCACTTTTCGTGAAACCATTCCGCCATAGCGTTTTTTCTCTCCGGCTCATCTATCAAACGAATCATTTTCATACTTTCACCTCAATCACATTATACGAAAAGAACTTTCGGGAGACAAGTGTATTTTTCACAGGTCATCCCTTGTAAAACCGAACAGGGGAGAGTAAGATAGTTTCAGAAGAAAACCGAACAGGAGGAATCACTATGGCAAGCAAAAAAGTCGACCCGGCGGAGCTGAACCTTTCGTCCTTTACGAAGTGGAGCAAGGACTGGGGTCTGGTGACGGCGGCGGACGGAGAGAAAGTCAACACCATGACCGTGGCCTGGGGCGCCTTAGGCGTGCTCTGGTCGAAAAACATGGTCACGGTCTATGTCCATCCCAACCGCTATACCCACGAATTCATGGAGAAGGCGGACAAATTTTCCGTCACCTTTTTTGGGGATCAGAGAGACCCGCTGATCCCTGATCAGCGGGAAGCATTGAATCTCCTTGGCAGCGTTTCCGGCCGGGACCGGGACAAGATCGCGGAATCCGGCCTTACCGTGGAGTGGCAGGACGGCGCGCCCGCATTCAAGGAAGCCGCCCTCACCATCACTTGCCGCATGGTCTACCGGGAAGCCCTCCGGCGAGAGAATTTCGTGTCCGAGGAGCTCAGCGCGGAATGCTGGGGCGGAGGAAAGGATACGCCTCTCCATTCCATGTACATCGGCGAAGTTATCGGCGTGTATGTGGAAGAATAAGCAGTTTATTGATACCTTTGGCGGCAGGGAGAAATCCCTGCCGTCTCTTTTTTGCGGTTTTTTCCGAAAAGGCCTTGACAATTATATCGGCTGCCGTTATAATCAATATATCGGAATACGATATACCGAAGAACGATATAGGAGGGATCGATTTGCCCAATCCGGCACTGACAGAAGCAGTCTACTACATTTTGCTGTCGCTCACAGAGCCGCTGCACGGCTACGGCATCATGCAGCACGTGGAGCAGCTTTCCCGCGGCAGAGTGAAATTGGCGGCGGGAACGCTTTACGGCGCGCTGAACACTCTTTTGGAAAAAGGGTGGATCACAGCGCTTTCAGAAGGCGGGGAAAGCAGGAAAAAGGAGTATGTCATCACAGCCCTTGGCAGAGAAATGCTGGACTGTGAGCTTGCCCGTCTCAAAGAATTACTGGAAAACGGCAGAACTATTTTGGGGGTGAAGGCATGAGAAAGATCGTACACAAATGGTTCTGGGTATGGAATTTCGACAAAGAGGAAAAGTGGCTCAATGAAATGGCGGCAAAGGGACTTGCCCTGACCTCAGTAGGTTTCCGCCGCTACGAATTTGAGGACTGCACCCCCGGCGAGTACAAAATCTGTCTGGAATTTCTGGAAAACAAATTCAGAGAGGCGGAAAACACGAAATATATTGAGTTTCTGGAGGAAACTGGCGCGGAGCATGTGGGTACGTTCCTCCGTTGGGCTTATTTCCGCAAAAAAGGGGAAGGCGAGTTCAAGCTGTTCTCCGACAACACCTCCAAGATCAAACACCTGACAAGGATCATCGCCTTTATCGCTCTTATTGCGGGGGTGAATTTCTACATAGGCTGCTACAACCTGTTTCTCTACTTTTCATGGGGCAATGCCATCAGTCTTCTCGGCGTGCTGAATCTGCTTGTTGCCGCGTTCAGCGGGGTTGGGCTGATCCGTCTTTTCCGCAAGCGAAAGAAACTGAAATCCGAACAGCAGATTTTTGAGTGATCTGCACGGCGGCGGGGAGAAATCCCTGCCGTTTTTGCGTTTCCCTTCTTGCACTTTTTCGCAAAGAATGATAGAATAATAGCTTACTATGGGATATTATGTGGCAAAGATTAAAAACAAGTTTTTGATCTTCGCGGTTTTGCGACCTTTGCCTCCGTAGGCGATGGCGGCAATTTTGCTTCGCAAAACCGGTCGCAATTCCCGAAAAGCAATTGAAGGAGGAATGGCAATGGATTTGAAGCTGTGGAAGGTCGCCCCGCTCAACAAGGACCGGGCGGCTCAACTGGCGGAGCGGCACTCGCTGCCCTTTTTCCTTGCCATGCTTCTGGAGATACGGGGCTACCACACCGACGAGCAGATCGAAGCCCTCTTGGGCGGCGACGCGGTCCTCTCCGATCCTTTCCTGATGAAGGATATGGACAAGGCGGCGGTGCGCATCCGCCGGGCCATCGATGACTTTGAGAAGATCGCCGTCTATGGAGATTACGACGCGGACGGCGTCACCGCCACTGCCATGCTCTTTACCTATCTGGAAGCGGTGGGCGCGGACGTATTGTATTATATTCCCCAGCGGGAAGGGGAAGGCTATGGCATGAACCGCCACGCCGTGGAGCTGCTCCACGGGCAGGGCGTGAAGCTCATCGTCACTGTGGACAACGGCATTTCCTCCGTGGAGGAAGTGGCGCTGGCAAACAGCCTGGGCATGGATGTGGTAGTGACGGACCATCACCGCCCCCAGGAGAAATTGCCGGATGCTGTGGCCGTGGTGGACGCTTATCAGGAGAGCGATAACAGTCCCTATAAGGATTTTTCCGGCGCGGGGGTAGCGCTGAAGCTTTTGATCGCTCTGGAGGACGGAGAAGCCGAGGGCATTTTGGAGGAATACGCAGACTTGGCCGTGATCGGCACAGTGGCAGACGCCATGCCCATCACCGGAGAAAACCGACTGATCGTCAAGGCGGGGCTCAGCAGCCTGCGCCGAAGCGGAAGATTGGGCGTTACGGCGCTGTTGGAGCAAAGCGGGTCTTCTGCCGAGCAGGAAATCACCGCCACCGGGCTTTCTTTTACGCTGATCCCCCGGATCAACGCCACCGGCAGAATGGGTTCCCCCGACAGGGCGGTCAGGCTGCTCTGCTGTGAATATGAAGAAGAAGCCAACGCGCTGGCCAGAGAGATTTGTGAGGACAACGAACGCCGACGACAGGAGGAAGCCGCCATTTCTCAGGAGGCCATTGCGGCGATAGAGAAGGACCCGTCCCTCTTGTACAGCCGGGTGATCGTGGTCAGCGGAAAGGGCTGGCATCACGGTGTTCTCGGCATCGTGGCGGCAAGGATCACAGAACGCTTCGGCAAGCCCAGCTTCGTCCTGTCCGAGGACGGGGAATTCGCCAAAGGCAGCGGCCGCAGCGTGCAGGGATTTTCTCTGTTTGACGCGGTGGTGGCCTGCGGTGAGACGCTGGAACGCTACGGTGGACATCCCATGGCGGCGGGCGTCACCTTAAAATCTGAAAACATCAATGCGTTTCGGGAAAAAATAAACGAATACGCCAAGGAAAAAAATCCGGAAATGCCTGCCCCTGTGCTGTCGCTGGACTGCCGCCTGAACCCGGCGTCTGTCAACGCGGAAATGCCCAAGGCGCTGCAGAGATTGGAGCCCTTCGGCGGCGGCAATCCCCAGCCGCTGTTTGGCCTGTTCGGCATGGAGCTCCGGGAGATCGTTCCCGTGGGGAACGGCGGCCATCTCCGGCTGGTGTGCCAGAAAAACGGTGCGTTTCTCCACTGTATGCGTTTCCGTGTCCGGCAGGAAGATTTTCCCTTTACCGTGGGGGATAAGCTGGATTTAGCGGTCACTTTGGATTTGCGGGAATACCGGGGCGAGCTCCGCCTGACGGTCACCGCCCGGGATATTCGATTGTCCGGCATGGAGGACGATATTGCCCTTCGCTCCTACCGGGTGTATGAAAAGTTCCGCCGGCGGGAAGATTTGACTGAGGAGGAGAGAGCGCTTTTGTCTCCCACCCGGTCAGAGCTGGCGGCGCTGTATCGGCTGCTTGCCTCTCTTCACGGCGCGCCTTTCGGCGTACAGACCACCGCGCTGTCTCTGAAGGATCAGGGCTTCCAACTGGGCAAGCTCCTTTTCTGTCTCGACATGCTGGAGGAACGGAGGCTGGCAAAATGCAGCCCGCAAAGCGACGTCATGACCGTACAGCTCAAGAAAACCGAGGGAAAGGTAGATATGTTTGCCTCTCCCATATACATAGAACTACAGAGCCGGCAAGGAGGGTGATTTCCATGGATTTGGTGATACAGATCAGCACCTATGAGGAATTGGAGCGGATCATCGCTTCCAGCGAAAAAGAATACGATACAGAGCGGATCGGCAAAGCGTACCGTCTTGCGGAAAAATACCACCGTTCCCAAAGACGGAAATCGGGAGAGCCCTATATCATCCACCCGTTGTCCGTAGCGGCGATTCTTGTGGGGCTCGGCATGGATACGGATTCCGTCATGGCTGGACTTCTCCACGACGTGGTGGAGGACACCGACTGCACGGCGGAGGACCTAACCAAGGAATTCGGTACAGAGGTGGCGCTCTTGGTGGACGGCGTGACCAAACTGGGCCAGATTCCCTATTCCTCCCGGGAGGAGCAGCAGGCGGAAAACCTCAGGAAAATGCTGATGGCCATGGCGGAGGACATCCGGGTCATCATCATCAAATTCGCCGACCGCATGCATAACCTGAACACCTTGGATTACGTTTCCCCCCAGAAGCAGCGGGACAAGGCTCTGGAATGCGTGGAAGTGTACGCTCCCATCGCCCACCGGCTGGGTATCCGCCGGGTCAAGGATTTCATGGAGGACGTATCCTTGCGGTATCTTGACCCCACCGCCTATCACGAAATCGAAAAGGATCTGGAGGCTCGCAGCAACAGCCGCAAGCAGTTTGTGGACGACACCAAGGCCCAGATTCGCGGGCGCATTGAGCCTTCGATCTCCAATGTGTATATCGAGGGCAGAGTGAAAAGCGTCTACGGCATTTACCGGAAAATGTTCATTCAGGGCAAGAGCTTTGAGGAAATTTACGATGTGTTCGCCGTCCGTGTCATCGTGGACACCATCGAGGACTGCTATAACGTGCTGGGCATCATTCACGATATGTTCCAGCCCCTGCCCAATCGGTTCAAGGACTATATCTCCACCCCCAAGCCCAATATGTACCGATCCCTCCACACCACGGTCATCACCAAGGCCGGCGTGCCCTTTGAGGTGCAGATCCGCACTTGGGAAATGCATCACATGGCGGAATACGGTATTGCCGCCCACTGGAAATACAAGCTGGGAATGTCCGCCAAGGAATCGGACAACAGTATTCTGGACGACAGACTTGCCTGGATCCGGCAAATGCTGGAGAATCAGGAGGAAAGCGAGGACGTCACTGACCTGGTCCACTCCATCAAGAGCGACCTGATGCCGGAGGAGGTCTTCGTGTTCACGCCTAAGGGCGACGTGGTGAACCTGCCCATGGGTTCTACCGTCATCGACTTTGCCTATGCCATTCACAGCGCGGTGGGCAACCGCATGGTGGGGGCAAAGGTGGATAAGCGTATTGTCCCTCTGGATTACAAGGTAAAGACCGGGGAGATCATTGAAATTCTCACTACGAAGGAAGCCGGGAAAGGTCCCAACCGGGACTGGCTCACCATCGTGCGCACCAGTGAAGCCCGTAACAAGATTCGTTCCTGGTTCAAAAAGGAAAAGCGGGACGACAACATCATCGAGGGCAAGGCCGAGCTGGAGCGGGAATTCCGCCGCAGCGGCATCACCATGGTCCCCGGACTGATGGAGTACATGCTGGACAGTATCGGCAAGCGGTACAGTTGCTCCACGCCTGATGATTTTTACGCCGCTGTCGGCTACGGCGGCATTCAGCTATGGAAGGTGCTGCCCCGGATCCGGGAGGAATACCTGCGCATGACGAAGTCTGCCGACCAGGAAACCGTCCTGCGGCAGATCCCCCCGCCGGAGCCCAAGCACAAGGTGGCAAGCGGCGTGCTGGTCGACGGCATGGACAACTGTCTCATCAAGTTCTCCCGGTGCTGTAATCCCCTGCCCGGCGACGAGATCGTGGGTTTTATCACCCGTGGCTTCGGCGTGTCCGTTCACAAGCGCTCCTGCAGCAATGTGCCCCAAGACCTGACCCTTTGCCCCGAGCCGGAGCGGTGGGTCGCCGCTCATTGGGAAGGGGATGTCAAAGACGATTTCAAGTCCACGCTGCACATTGTGGCTGTTGACCGAGGCGGACTGCTGGCGGATGTGACACAGCAGTCC
>JAFLRP010000128.1 GCA_022511515.1 Acutalibacter sp. | reverse complement strand
GAAATTTTTCGTGCATCGTAACTCCTCCCGAATTTCACGTTTTGGGCGCGTGTGCCCGCCGCCATTATAATTCCACCACCACAAAAAGTCAATACGGGAATAGCGGGCCGCCCCTACACCTTTTTCTGCTTTCGCATGGTGCGCATACAGCGCGTGCAGACCTTGATCTTCTTCCTTCCTCCCGGCGTTTCGATGGTCATGGTCTGCAGGTTCGGCTTGATTTTTTTCGGGGTGCGTCCATTGATGTACATTCTGTCATGGGCGACCTTCTTTCCAAACGTCGTGGTCTTGCCGCAAATTTCACAGCGCATTTTCATTTCTCTCCTTTCTGAATCCGTTTGATCGCTTTTCCAGTATAGACGCGCGTTTTCACAGGGGCAAGCCACAAGATAAGGCAGAATCGAATCCGCGCCGATGATGTCGTTTCAGAATCAAGTTTGCGCTGGATTTTGTGGGAAAGCTGTTGTATAATAGCCGTAGTGTGTTGCAGTCGGGCAGGAATACCGAGCAACGAATAAGGTTTGGACACCTTTGCCCACCGCAAGGTGTCTGTGGAAGGAGGAAAGTGAAACTATGACAGGGAATGGCAAGCGTGCATAGCAAGGGCTATTGCACAAACTGAAAATCGAATCGGCAGTAGCCTTTGCTCACCTCAAAATCAACTCAATTTACGGAGGATGAGCATTCATGCGCTATGCACGAGCACAAGACCTGATCCCTGCCGAGCTGCTGGCACAGTTGCAGCAGTACGTCGACGGCGCGTATCTCTATGTGCCGAGAAAGCAGGGAAACCACCTCTCTTGGGGGGAAAGAACGCAAAGCAAACAGGAAACAGCCCGGCGCAACGCGGCGATTTTTCGCGACGCGCAGCAGGGAAGTTCTGTTGAAGCACTGGCAGAACGGTATTTTCTTTCGGAAAAGACCATTCGCCGCATTTTATTGGAGGAGCGGCGAAAAACGCCGCAAGCAAGCGGGAATGAACAGGAGCAACTTACTATGTGCGACAAAACGCAAATAGAATCATTTCTTGATCCGCAGGGGCGGCTGAAAGTGTTTCCCGCCAAAAGGAAAAAGAAGCTCTCGGCCCTTGCCTATCTGGCGGGGAAATTTGAAAAAGGGAAAGTCTACACGGAGCAGGAAGTCAACGAACTTTTGAACCGGTGGCACCTGTTTGGGGACCCCGCCACTCTGCGCCGCGAGCTGTACAATAACCGCTTTTTGGACCGGGAAGCAAACGGCAGCCGCTATTGGCTGGAAGACCCGCAGCCGGTTTTTCCGGAAGCAGACGAATAAAAAAAGATGGGCTGCCTTTTGGCAGTCCATCTGATTTTTTACGGGGCGTGAAATTACTTCAGCTCGACCTCTGCGCCGGCCTCTTCCAGAGACTTCTTCAGGGCTTCCGCGTCGTCCTTGGAAGCGCCTTCCTTGACGGTCTTGGGGGCCTCGTCGACCAGAGCCTTGGCTTCCTTCAGGCCCAGGCCGGTGGCTTCCTTGACAACCTTGATCACGTTGATCTTGTTGGCGCCGGCGGACTTCAGGATCACGTCGAACTCGGACTTCTCCTCAGCAGCGGGGGCAGCGCCACCGGCAGCGGGAGCAGCAACAGCAACAGCGGCGGGAGCAGCGGCGGAAACGCCGAACTCCTCTTCCAGAGCCTTGACCAGCTCGGACAGTTCCAGAACAGTAAGAGCCTTAACTTCTTCAATCAGATTGGTTACCTTCTCAGACATGATAAAAAACCTCCGTTTTGTTTAGATGTGGGATCCATTTCAAAAATCCCAAATGTTTTTTACTTGCTTTTGACGATCAATGATGGGCGGAAAATCAAGCAGACTGCTTTTCCGCGATGGCATTCAGGGCAATGACCAGACCGCGCACAGTGCCGCTGAGCACATTGGCGAAGCCCTGAATCGGGGCATTGAAGCCGCCCAGAACCTGAGCAATAAGGACTTCCTTAGAGGGCAGCTTAGCCAGTTCGTTGATGCCTGCGGCATCCACTGCACTGCCGTCGATAAAGCCGGACTTGATCTGGAAATCCTCGTGACCCTTCGCATAGTCGGACAGGATCTTAGGGGCCTCGGTGTAGCCGTTCTCGCTGTAAGCCACGGCGGTGGTACCGGTCAGGTACTCGTCCATGCCGTCGATCTCAGCCTTCTCAAAAGCGCGGTGCAGCAGGGTGTTCTTGATCACCTTATACTGGCATCCGGCCTCGCGCAACTGCTTTCTCAGCTTGGTGTCTTCCTCCACGGTGATGCCTTTGTAGTTGACCAATACGCCTACGTTGGCATTCTTGAAGGCTTCCGCCAAATCGGCCACATGCTGCTTCTTTTGTTCCAGAACCTTCTCGCTGGGCAAATCGTTTCACCTCCGATAAGATGGGATTGTCCAAATCAAAAAGCGTCTTTCCGCCGGAAAGACCGGGAAAGACGCTGGAATGCAAGCTATTGGCAGAGGGACTTCTGAGATATTCCTCAGGGTATGCTCTAAACGAGCGCCCCCCCCCTTTTCCATGCGCTATTCTTTCCTCGGCAGGCCGGTTTCCCATTTCAGTCCACTGCGGACAGGTTCCATTTCGGTCCCTTAGCACGGTTCCCGTATTCGGTTCCCTTGCTCAGCCCGCCTGCGGACGCCTGCTGTCTTTGGTTGGACAGCGAAAGTATCATATCATAAAGGATACAGGTTGTCAATCCTTTTTCGCATTTTTCTTTCATGAAAAGAGAAAATACCCGCCGAGTGAAAATCCGGCGGGTATGCATTCTTTCAAAAAATCAGACAAACTTGGCGGGGTTGATCTTCACGCCGGGGCCCATGGTGGAGCTGACCACGCAGGAGCGGACGTACTGTCCTTTCGCTGCGGAGGGCTTTGCCTTCACGATGGCGTCCATAACGGCGTCGAAGTTCTCCTGGAGCTTTTCAGCGCCGAAGGATACCTTGCCGATGGAGCAATGGATGATGTTGGTCTTGTCCAGACGGTACTCGATCTTACCGGCCTTGGCTTCCTGAACGGCCTTGGCAATGTCGGGGGTCACGGTACCGGCCTTGGGGTTGGGCATCAGGCCCCGGGGGCCAAGGACCTTACCGAGACGGCCTACCAGACCCATCATGTCGGGCGTGGTGATCAGCACGTCGAAGTCCATCCAGCCCTCGGACTGGATCTTCTGTACCATTTCTTCAGCGCCGGCGTAATCCGCACCGGCAGCCGTTGCGGCGTCGATATTATCGCCCTTGCAAATGGCCAGCACACGCACGTTTTTGCCGGTGCCGTTGGGCAGCACCAGAGCGCCGCGGACCTGCTGGTCGGCGTGACGGCCGTCAACGCCCAGCTTGACGTGAAGCTCCACGGTCTCGTCGAACTTCGCCGTGCCGGTCTTGATGCAGAGGTCCAGAGCCTCGTTGGTATCATAGAGCTTGGCGCGATCAATCTGCTTCGCGCCTTCCACATATTTCTTTCCGTGTTTCATAGTATTTCCTCCAGTGGTAAATATCGGATGAAGTATTTCCTCCCACCAAGGGATCAGTCTTCTACTTCAACGCCCATGCTGCGGGCAGTACCTGCGATCATGCTCATCGCCGTTTCAAGGGTAGCAGCGTTCAAGTCGGGCATTTTCTGCTCGGCGATCTTCTGCACCTGCTCACGGGTGATCTTTGCAACTTTCTTCTTGTTGGGCTCACCGGAGGCAGTCTCAATGCCGCAGGCCTTCTTGATGAGAACGGCGGCAGGGGGCGTCTTGGTGATAAAGGTGAAGGAACGATCGGCGTACACGGTGATGACCACGGGGATGATAAGCCCGATGTCATTCTTGGTGCGCTCGTTGAATTCCTTCGTGAATGCCATGATGTTTACGCCGTGCTGACCCAGTGCAGGACCGACAGGCGGTGCCGGGGTCGCTTTTCCGGCAGGGATCTGGAGCTTAATGAAGCCCACAACCTTTTGTGCCATGTTTTTGCACCTCCAAAAAACGTGGTAATTGCGGCACAGCCGTGAGATAAGATTTCGTCTGCGCCTCCCACAAGGGGACAAGTCTCATTGAAACCGTCCCGGCTCAAAGCGGATAAACCGCAAAAGTTCGTCCTGCGGACGACCTTCTCAAAGTTTCCTTGCGGAAACCTTTTGACTGGAACTTTTGTCTTGCGGAATTTCGCCGTTACACAGGCTCTGCCTGATCCAGCTCCAATTCCACCGGGGTGTCCCGTCCGAACATGGAAACCACCACGCGGACACGGTTCTTCGCCACGTCCATCTCCTCCACAGTGCCGATAAAGCCCTCCAGAGGACCGTCTACGATGTTCACGGAATCGCCCACCTGATAGCTGACTTCCACGCTGCGCTGCTCGATACCCAATCTCTCCACCTCGTCCTCCGTCAGGGGGACGGGCTTGGAGGAGGGGCCCACGAACCCGGTGCAGCCCCGGATATTCCGGACCGCGTACCAGGATTCATCGGTCATGATCATCTTGACGATGACATAGCCGGGGAAAATTTTGCGCTCCACTTCCTTGCGCTTGCCCGCCTCAGTGATCTCCGTCACCGTCTCAGTGGGCACGCGAATTTCCTGAATCAAGTCCTGGAGCTGCCGGTTTTCCACCGTCTTCTCCAGATTGGAAGCCACCTTGTTTTCGTAACCGGAATAGGTATGCACCACATACCATTTCGCTTCGTCTGCCACTTTGTACCCTCCGTTTCAAGTCAAACGGAATTGCCGCCAAATTATCATTGGCGCGTTTCGCGCCGTCAAAAATGATTGCTTTGCGATCATTTTTAGACTTTGGCGACGTCCATTACCAAACCCAACAGGTTCATGAAGCCCGTGTCCAGGAGAAAGACGAACAGACCCAGGATCACGATGGTGACCAACACAACGCCGGTGCTTTTAAATACCGACTTGGGGGTAGGCCACACGATCTTCTTCAGTTCGCCCTTGCAGTCACGGAAAAACTTGATGACACGCTGAAAGAATTTGACAACGGCATTGGTCTTCTTCTCATTCTCTGCCATGTTCTCCGCTCCTTACTTGGTTTCCCTGTGCAGGGTGTGCTTCCGGCAGAATCTGCAATACTTGTTCATTTCCAGTCTGTCGGGATTGTTTTTCTTTTCCTTCTTGCTCAGATAGTTTCTCTGCTTGCATTCCGTGCAGGCCAAAACGATCTTCACTCTCATTGTCGGCACCTCCGTTACTCGGATATTTTTTTCTTGCTTGCCTCCCTCGGGCTGCGAAAAATCCGTAGCAAAAAAAGAACCTCTTTTCCGAGGTAAGGCAAGTATACCATGGTCTGTCCAGTCTGTCAATATATTTTTTCAAAACTTTTCCTATGTGCAAAAAAGGCGTTGCGCTGAAACGCTGGGGATATCCTCCCCAGCGTTTGCAATCTTTAGCCTCCTAAACGGGCCTGCACCTTTTTCTTTTCCTTCTTGGGCTTTTCGGGCTTGATTTTCTTATCTTTCAGCTTTCTGGTGTGTTTGATATCCTTCTGCAGCTCTTCGCCCAGCCTGTCCTGCAGTGACGCAAAGGCCCCGTCGCTCATAGTATTAAGGAGGGAACAGGTGACGATGGAGCGCACGTTCAGATCGCCGTTCTTGTACATATCGTCTAAGAGGGCACAGAGCTTTTTGCAAAGGTCGCTGTCGGGATTCTTCGCCGCCAGCTCCTCACAGAGAGGCGAAACCTTCTGCTTGACGAATGTGACATACCGCACCTGCCCGTACAGGATCCTTTCCTCGTTCAGGTCGTTTTTCAGCTCAGGAAACAGGCCTGCCAGGCGGTTTATGAAGAACATGGGATCTACATTTCTCTCGTCATCCTTGCCCCGCTTGCGCTTTTGCTGCACCACGGCGACCCGCTTCGGGCCGCGCACCACATCCAGAAAATCGTTCAAAATGCTTTCCGCGTCCCGGCGGTCTCCCTCTTTTTCGTCAAAGAGCCACAGGGAAAGGCTGCGCCAGTCTCCCACTTCGCCGGAGGGGGAGATCAGAGCGGAGCAGAGCTCAAAGCGCTGAGCGGAATTGTCATACCGCAGACAGTACGCCACTTCTTCCGTGGCGTAGGATACCGCTGTGCCCTTTTCAAACTCCAACGGCTCAGGACCGTGGAAGCCCTGTTTTTGAAGCTCTTCCGCCAACCCATCCTGTATCAAAGTAAACGCTTGAAAATCCAAAATGAAATCAACTCCATTAGCTTTTTTCGGCTAACAGTATAACACGGCGCCGGGAAAAAGTCTATCTTTTTTTCCACAGGACGACTGAGTTGACCTGCATTTGCCGTTGAAAATTCTTTCCCCTGCTTCCTGCTTTCGCACGTTCCAATCTCTACTCTTTCGTCAGTAGTGCCGCGTGCGAGGACGCTTTCAGGGAGCTCCGCTCCCTAAAAGACCCACGGAAGGTCGCAAACTATCTGCTTTGAAAAAAGGGTTCATAGGGGGCGAAGCCCACATTCCAAATGAAGGGAAGTTTCCGAAAGGAAACTTCGAGAAGATAGCCTTTGGGCTATCTTCCGCCCAACTATGACACTGAAAATAGGCACACACTGGCCTGCGCAACGGGTATCACTAGGGAAAAAACCTAACACAAATCTGGGAGGAATACCATGACTACCGCTTTGCTGCTTGTGATTTATCTTGCCTTTGTCAGTCTGGGGCTGCCGGACACCATGCTGGGCGCGGGCTGGCCCGCCATGCGGAGCGACTTGGGCGTGGGACTGGACATGGCGGGGGCGGTCTCTTTGGTGATCTCTCTGGGAACTATGGTTTCCAGCCTGCTCAGCAGCCGGCTGCTGCACCGCTTCGGCACGGGAAAAGTGGCCTTTTTCAGCGTGCTGCTCACCGCCTTGTCGCTGCTGGGCTTTTCCTGCTCCCATCGGTTTTTCTGGCTGCTTCTGCCCGCTGTCCCTCTGGGCTTGGGGGCGGGGGCAGTGGACGCGGGGCTCAACAATTTCGTGGCGCTCCATTACAAGCCTTGCCACATGAATTTTCTCCATTGTTTTTGGGGCTTGGGAGCCATGAGCGGGCCTGTCATCATGTCCTTCTGGCTGGCACAGGGGGAAAGCTGGCGCATGGGCTACCGCACCGTGGCGTTCCTTCAATTTGGACTGGTGCTGATCTTGGGAGTTTCTCTGCCGCTGTGGAAGCGTCAGGAAATCGTGGTGCAGAGCAGCGAAAAAGAACGGGAAAAGCCCATGGGAAACCTGTTTGCCCTGAAGCTGCCGGGGGTCAGGACATCGCTGATCGCCCTGTTCTGCTATTGCTCGCTGGAAATCTCCACCGGGCTCTGGGCCAGCAGTTTTCTGGCGGAGCAGCGGGGCGTGCCGGCAGAGGACGCGGCCTTGTGCACCTCTCTGTTTTACGGCGGAATTGCCGCAGGCAGATTTTTATCCGGACTGCTTTCCGAAAAGCTCTCCGGCAGGCTGCTCACCCGCATAGGACAGGGACTTTGCGGCGTGGGGGCGGTTTTCCTGCTGCTGCCCTTCCCCCTGCCGGTGACGGTAACAGGGCTCACGCTGTTCGGACTGGGGTGCGCGCCGCTGTACCCCGCCATGCTCCGGGAGACCCCTGTCCGCTTCGGCAGATCCGCTTCCCAGACGGTCATGGGGCTGCAAATGGCGATACAATATTTCGGCTCCACCGTCATGCCGCCGCTGCTGGGTTTTTTAGCGGTGCGGACTTCCATCTCCATTTTTCCTTGGTTTTTGCTGCTGACCATCGGCCTGATGACCGTCTTCTGCGAACGGCTCAACACTTTTTTCTCCGGGAAGAATTCTTAGTGGTTGATAATTTTTCCTTCATACTGTATAATGTTTGGGATTTGACTCTACGCGATCTTTATATTACTAAATAAATTTTGAAACCGGGATGTGATCACAGCATGACTTCCACAGGGCAAAAAATCAAAATCGCCGTGATTTTCGGCGGGGTCTCTTCCGAGCACGAGGTCTCCCTCATGTCCGCCGCGTCCATCATTGACAATTTGGACGCCGAAAAGTACGAAATCTATCGGGTGGGTATCACCAAAGAGGGAAAATGGCTGCTCTACACCGGGGACACGAAAATGCTGTCCGCCGGAGAATGGGAAACGCCGGAACTCACCACCCCCGCCTTTTTGTCCCCCGATCCCACCGTTCACGGGCTGGTAATCCTGAAAGACACCGGGGCGCAGATCATCCCGCTGGATTGTATCTTCCCCGCCCTCCACGGAAAGAACGGCGAGGACGGCACCATTCAGGGGCTGTTCCAGCTCTCCGGCATTCCCTACGTGGGCTGCAACACCTTGTCCTCTGCCGTGTGCATGGACAAAGCCGTCACCCACACTCTGCTGTCTGCCGCCAATATTGAGCAGGCCCATTATTTGTGGTTCTACGCCGACCGCTTCGACGTGGCGGCAGATACGATTAAAGCTAAGATCGAAGCCCGCCTCAACTTCCCCGTGTTCGTCAAGCCCGCCAACGCCGGTTCTTCTGTCGGCGTCAGCAAGGTGGACCGCAAGGAGGACTTGGACGAGGCCATCCGCAAGGCCATGAAAGAAGATTCCAAGATCGTGGTGGAAGAGGGCATTGTCGGGCAGGAAGTAGAATGCGCCGTGCTGGGCAACCGGGAAGCAGATGCCTCCCCCGTGGGAGAGATCGGGGCTTCCGCTGCTTTCTACGACTATGAGGACAAATACATCAACGGCACCAGCCAGTTGTTTATTCCCGCAAGGATCGATGAGGAAACAGCGGAAAAAATCCGGCAGACGGCCGTGCGGGCCTACCGCTGGCTGGGGTGCTCCGGCCTTGCCCGCGTAGACTTTTTTGTCACCGAGGGCGACCACCGGGTGATTTTGAACGAGATCAATACCTTGCCGGGCTTCACCTCCATCAGCATGTATCCCAAGCTGTGGATGCACGCCGGCATGAGCTACAGCGAATTGTTAGATCGGCTGGTGGAACTGGCGTTTCAGAAAAAGGAAAGGTCGCTGAAAGCAAATGGATAACCGTCCCATCGGCGTATTTGATTCCGGGCTGGGCGGGCTCACCGCCGTGAAGGAACTGGAACTGGCGCTGCCAAAGGAGAGCATCGTCTATTTCGGCGACACGGGGCGTGTCCCCTACGGCACCCGCAGCCGGGAGACAGTTCGGACCTACGCGAAACAGGATATGGACTTCCTCATCGGGCAAAATGTGAAGGCGGTCCTTGCCGCCTGCGGCACAGTCAGCTCCACTGCCGCAGACATCGGCGCAAGTTTGCCCGTCCCCTATTTTGACGTGGTCGTCCCCACCGCCAAGGCCGCGGCCGCCGCCACCAAAAACGGAAAAATCGGCATTATCGGCACAAGCGCCACCATTCACAGCGATTCCTACCGTCAGGCGCTTTTGGCGATCCATTCCGAATTGGAGGTCTACCCCCAGGCCTGTCCCCTGTTTGTGCCCCTGGTGGAAAACGCCTTTATCTCCCCGCAGGAGGAGATCACTCGCTTGGTGGCGGAGCGATACCTTGCCCCCATTCGGGAAAAGGGTGTGGATACACTGATTTTGGGCTGCACCCATTACCCCATCATCAGCGCCACCATCGGCTCTGTGATGGGCAAATCCGTCACTCTGATCGACAGTGGCCGGGAAGCGGCGCTGGCGCTGGCTTCCGCCTTACAGGAGCAGGGGCTGCTCTGCGACGGGAATGTCCCCAGAAAAGCAAGCTATTTTGTGACGGACGATCCCGAAGGCTTCACCTCTGTGGCAGGACTTTTTCTCGGACACAGCATCGAGGGCCGTACGGAGCGGATCAACATCGAAAAAATCTAAAAGGATAGAGTTATGTTAAAGGAAGATTACAAAATCAACATCGTCGGCAAACAGTTTTACGACGAGGAAGAACCGGGGGAAATCACGCTAAACACCACCGGTACCTATACGGAACGGGGCGGCGCGGGATTTATCGCCTACAAGGAATACGACGAGGATGACCCGAAGATCACCTACACCTCCGTTTTGAAGGTGGAACCGGGCAGGGTGACCATGATGCGTTCCGGCTCCTCCACCCGTCTGATCCTGGAACAGGGGCGACGACATCTGTGCCTCTACGACACCGGGTTTGGCACCCTTTCCGTAGGCGTGTTCACCAGCGAACTGCGCTCCTCTCTCCGCAGAGAGGGCGGCAGGCTCAAGGTCAAATACACGCTGGACATCGATTCCAATTTGTCCAGCCGCAACGAGATCGAAGTGGAAATCAAGCCTTATCAGTCTTAAAAGAAGGGAATCATCATTATGTCTCAACTTGTGGAAAAAGCTCAACAGCAACTGCGGGAGGCGGTCACAAACGCCTTGAATGCGGCGATCGAGGACGGCATTCTGCCGGAAGCCCCCCTGCCGGAATTTGTATTGGAAGTCCCCGCCGACCGCTCTCACGGCGACTGGGCCTGCAACGCCGCCATGGCCGGGGCGAAAGCCTTTCATGCCGCGCCGAGAAAAATCGCCGAGGCCATCACGGACAAGCTGGATTTGGAAAACACCTGGTTCCAGTCCTGCGAAATCGCCGGACCGGGCTTTTTGAATTTCACCTACGACCCCCGGTTTTACGGGGAAGTTCTGCAGGATATCCGCCGTTTAGGCGACGATTACGGCAAAAGCAGTGTGGGAGAAAACAAGCGGGTGTTAGTGGAGTACGTTTCCGCCAATCCCACCGGCCCTATGCATATCGGCAACGCCCGGGGCGGCGTGCTGGGCGACGCCCTTTCCAACCTGCTCAGCGCCGCCGGGTATCAGGTGGAGCGGGAATTTTATGTAAACGATGCAGGCAATCAGGTCAATCGTTACGGCCTGTCTCTGGAAGCCCGGTATCTCCAGATTTATCTTGGCGAGGACGCAGTGGAATTCCCGGAAGACGGCTATCTCGGACCTGACGTGATTGAAAATGCCAAGGGCTTCGCGGAGAAGTACGGCGATAGTTATGTAAACAAAGATTCGGAAACCCGCCGGCAGGCGTTGGTGGATTATGCCCTGCCCCTGAACATTCAGGGACTCCACGATGACCTTCTCCGCTACCGGGTGGAATACGACAACTGGTTCAAGGAATCCACCCTCCACGAAAACGGCGCGGTACAGCAAGTTGTCAAGCTGTTCCAGGAAAAAGGCGCCACCTATGAAAAGGACGGCGCGGTATGGTTTAAGGGCGAGGAATACGGCTCGGAAGATTTCGTGCTGGTGCGCTCCAACGGCGTGCCCACCTACGTGGTGCCGGACATTGCCTACCATTACGACAAGCTGGTGACCAGAAATTTTGACATTGCTATCGACGTGCTGGGCGCTGACCACCACGGCTACGTGCCCCGGCTGAAGGCAGCCCTTACCGCCTTGGGCGTGGACGCCACCCGGCTGCAAGTGGTCATGATGCAGATGGTCCGGCTGGTGCGGGACGGGGAAATCGTCAAGGCCAGCAAGCGCAGCGGCAAGGCCATCACGCTGGTGACCCTCTTAGAGGAAGTGCCGGTGGACGCCGCCCGCTTCCTGTTCAATTCCTTGGAACCCAACACCAGAATGGATTTCGATCTGGACCTGGCAGTGCAGCAGGACGCTCAGAACCCCGTGTACTACGTGCAGTACGCCCACGCCAGAATTTGCAGCATTTTGAAGAATCTCAAGGCGGACGGCATTGAGGTCAGAGACTGCACGCCGGAGGAATTGCTGCTCCTTTCCTCTCCGGAGGAGATCGAGCTGATCCGGTTGCTGTCCAACTTTACCGGAGAGATCGCCGGAGCCGCCAAGGCCATGGAGCCCTCCCGCATCACCCGGTACGTGACAAACGTCTCCACCCTGTTCCACAAATTCTACAACAACTGCCGGGTCAAGGGCGACAACGAAGCCTTGACCGCTGCCCGGCTGAATCTCTGTGTCGCCACAAAGACGGTGCTGGAAAACGGGCTGGCGCTGTTCCAAGTGAGCGCGCCGGAAGTTATGTAAACTAAAAAGGGTACAAAAAATGATAACCGACAGTTTTGATAATCAGTCCGCTGCAATAATAAATCCACAGATCAAAGAAAATGCGCCGAAAGTCGATGCGTGCATTTTGACCTTTTCCCATGTGATCGAGGATTTTGTTCTGAAAAATTACGATTGTAAACAAATCGCTTCTTTTTGGTTTGCAACGGGCGAAACTCCGATCTATCGTATTGAGTATCAGGGAAAAACCTTTGCGTTTTATAAAACCTATGTGGGCGCTCCCGCGTGTGTCGGTACGGTGGAAGATACTTTGTCGGAAATCAAAACCGACAAATATGTTGTCTTTGGCGGCGCGGGCTGTCTCGATAAGGAAATCGCCCACGGCAAGGTCATGATTCCAACCGAGGCTTATCGTGACGAGGGAACTTCTTACCATTACGCGCCTGCGTCGGATTATATCACCGTAAAAAACGCAAATATTGTTGAGAGCTTTATGAAAGAAAACGGGATTCCTTATGTGACAGGGAAAACATGGACGACCGATTCTTTTTACAGGGAAACCGTCAACAACTTCAATAAACATAAGGCGGACGGCTGCATCTCCGTTGAGATGGAATGTGCCGCTTTGCAAGCGATGTGCGATTTCAGGGGACTGAACTTATACGCATTTTTTACAAGCGGCGATCTGCTCGATGCCCCCGAATGGGACGAACGGCACAAGGCGGGAGAAAACGAGGGTACTCAGCACGATACAGGTCATTTTGATATCGCGTTGGAATTGGCGCGGTACATCGCAGGATAACTGATACCTGCTTCGGTTCAGAAACAGAAAAGGGACAAGCACCTGTGGGGTGCTTGTCCCTTGTTTTCTTTTTTTACCGGCAGTTATCCATTAGAGCAGCTTTGTCACCAAGTCGCCCATTTCGGTGCAGGTCACCTTGGCCGCCCCACAATCCGGGGTGTAGATGTCCGGGGTGCGGGCAGTCTCCAGCGCTTTAGCGCAGGCGGCTTCGATGGCGTCGGCGGCAGCGGGCTCGTCCAGAGAATAGCGGAGCATCATGGCGACGGAAAGAATGGTGGCAAGGGGATTTGCCACGTTCTGCCCGGCAATGTCGGGGGCAGAGCCGTGAATGGGCTCGTACAGCCCGAATCCGCTGTCTCCCAGACTGGCGGAAGCCAGCATACCGATGGAACCGCTGATCATGGAAGCTTCGTCGGACAGGATATCGCCGAACATGTTGGAGGTGACGATCACGTCGAACTGGGCGGGATTCCGCACTAACTGCATGGCGCAGTTGTCCACATACATGTGGGTGACCTCCACGTCCGGGTACTCTTTGGCCATTTCCGTCACGGTCTTTCTCCACAGCCGGGAGGTGTCCAGCACATTGGACTTGTCCACGCTGCAAAGGCGCTTGTTCCGCTTCTGCGCCATGGCAAACGCCACTCGGGCAATGCGTTCAATTTCCGGCAAGCTGTATTTTTCCACGTCCCAAGCGGCAGGCACGCCGTTTTCCTCGCCGGTGGTATGCTCGCCGAAGTAGATGCCGCCGGTGAGCTCCCGGACGATCAGAATATCCATGCTCTCCCCGATGATCTCTGGTTTCAGCGGGGAAGCGTCCCGCAGGGGGGCAAAAATCACGGCGGGGCGGAGATTGGCATACAGATTCAGTGCCTTGCGAATGCCCAAGAGCCCCTTCTCCGGGCGGTTCGCACCGGGCTGGGAATCCCACTTCGGGCCGCCCACCGCACCCAGCAGCACGGCGTCGGCAGCTTTGCAGACCGTTACGGTCTCCTCGGGCAGGGGTACGCCGGTCTCGTCAATGGCCGCGCCGCCCAGCAATGCGCGGGTGAGCTCCACATTGAAACCGAAACGTTCTCCGGCTTTTTTCAATACCTTGACGGCTTCCCCCACAATCTCCGGGCCGATGCCGTCCCCCTCCAATACAGCAATTTGATAGCTTTTCATGTGAAGCAATTCCCCTTTACAGTATTATTTTCTATTCTTCTTCTCCCAACGGTTGATGGCACAGATGATGCCCTTGACGGAAGCGATGCTGATATTGCTGTCCATGCCCACGCCGAAAATCGTCTCTCCCCTGTGGCGGAGCTGGATATAGGACACCGCCTTGGAATCCGCGCCGGTGGACACCGCATGCTCGCTGTAGGAGACAAATTCGTACTCCGTCAGCCCAATGGTAGACAGGGCATTGAAGAAAGCATCGATGGGACCGTTGCCCTTGCCGGACACTGCATGGGTGCTGTGATCGTAGCGGACGGTGCCCTCAAAGTCCACCAACACCTGCTCGCTGCCGGTGTTTTCTTCAAAGATTTTATAGGTCAGCAGGTGATAGGGCTGGGAGACCTCTAAATATTCCTTCTTAAAGATTTCAAACACCTCGCCGGGGGTCAGCTCCCTGCCGCAACTGTCGCAGGCCTGCTTGACCAGCGTGCCAAACTCCGGGTGCATGGCCTTGGGCAGGTCGTAGCCGAAGCTCTGCCGCATGACAAACGCCGCGCCGCCCTTGCCGGACTGGCTGTTAATGCGGATAATGGGCTCGTACTGCCGCCCCAAATCCGCCGGGTCGATGGGCAGATAGGGAACTTCCCAGTAGGGAGAATTCTCCTTATGGATATAGTTGATCCCCTTGTTGATGGCGTCCTGATGGGAGCCGGAAAAGGCGGTGAACACCAGCTCTCCCGCATAGGGATGGCGTTGGTGTACCTTCATCTGGGTGCATTCTTCGTAGACCTTTCGGATATGGTTCATGTGGGTGAAATCCAGCTCCGGGTCCACGCCCTGAGAGTATAGATTCATGGCGAGATTCATGATGTCCGCGTTGCCGGTACGCTCGCCGTTGCCGAACAGTGTGCCCTCTACCCGCTCCGCGCCGGCCATCACGCCAAGCTCGGTGGCGGCGGTGCAGGTTCCCCGGTCGTTGTGGGGATGGATACTCAGTACTGCACAGTCCCGGTGCTTCATATTTCTGTGGCAGTATTCCACCTGGTCGGCGTAGGTGTTGGGCGTACACATCTCCACGGTGTTGGGCAGATTGATGATGACCTTGTTCTCCGGGGTAGCGCCTAACTCCTCTAAGACCCGGTCGCAGATGAGCACGGCGTTTTCCATCTCCGTGCCGGAAAAGCTTTCCGGAGAATACTCGTAGCGGATATTGATATCGCTGTTTTTGGTGATCTCCTCGGTCAGCTCCCGAATGAGTTTTGCACCGCTGACGGCAATGTCGATGACGCCCTGCATATCCGTTTCAAACACCACCTTCCGCTGGAGCGTGGAAGTGGAATTGTAGAAGTGGACGATGACATTTTTCGCCCCGTCGATGGCTTCAAAGGTCCGGCGGATCAGGTGTTCTCTGGCCTGGACCAGCACCTGCACCGTCACGTCATCGGGAATCAGGTCCTGCTCGATCAGCGCCCGGAGAATTTCATATTCTGTCTCAGAGGCCGAGGGAAAACCAACCTCAATCTCCTTGAAGCCGATGTCGCAGAGCAATTGGAAAAATTCCAGCTTCTGCTCCAGATTCATGGGATTCACCAGAGCCTGATTGCCGTCCCGCAGGTCCACGCTGCACCACACAGGCGCTTTGGTGATGACCTTGTCGGGCCAGGTGCGGTCCGGCAAGGCGATAGGCGCAAACGGCCTGTATTTTTTGAAGCCTTGATTCATAGAAATCTTCCTTTCGCAAAACAAAGTGGAAAAACGCCCTGGACACTTTCCTCAAGCATCCGGGGCGAAGAGGTCATTCTTATCTGGGATTATAGGCCACGAGGCCCGCTTTGTCAAGCATTTCGCCTACCACAATTTACATTTCTCAATCAGCTTCGGATAGATCCTCTCCACGAACCAGGGCTCTTTGGACGCCTGCAGCGCTTCCTCAAAGGTCCACCATTTCACGCCGGTATTTTCCTCGGGATTGATGAGCAGCTCCTCGCTTTCCTCTGCCTCCGCCAAATAGGTGATGTTCAGGTGCAGGTGGCTGGGCACATAAGCCCCCCGCTTCACATGGCCGTCCACGGTGAGGATCTCCAGACTGACCATATCCGGAGTGAGAAGAACGGCATTTTTTACGCCGGTTTCTTCCTGTAATTCCCGCAGGGCCACAGCGCGGAGATTTTCTTCTCCGTCGGCATGGCCGCCGATCCACGTCCAGGAATCGAAAATATTGTGGTAGACCAGCAGCGTCTTGGTGCGTTCCCGGTTCACCGTCCAGATGGATGTGGTGAAATGGGCGATTTGATTCTCCCGCACCAGACAGTTTTCGCCGCGCTCCATGAATCGAAGCATGACCTCTTTGTCCTGCTCCTCCTGCTCGTTACACGGTTCATATTTTTTGATTTCCCCGAATAATCCCATTTTCATTCTTCCCCATCTTCTTTGTCCGGTTGCCCGTTTCCGTAAGCCCGGTTGGCGGCTTCTCTTGCCACGTCCACCACATAGTGGTCAGGGCGGGTCTTGTCCTCGCCTTCGGGCAGGGTGTCCACCACTTCCATTACCCCGGAACGCATCCACAGGCTGGGAGTGATCCGCACCGTGTAGCCGCAGCCGGGAGCGCACATCCATTCAAAGGGATCGGCTCTGGGCAGGCCGTACGCCGCCAAAATAGTTGACAACACTCCCGCGTGGGTCACCAGCACAGCGGAAGTTTTCCCCTGAGCCATCAGATTCTGCACCAGCATTTCAAAGCCCCGGCAGACCCGCTGCACAAACACGCTGCCGCTTTCGCCGTTTGGCGGAGCCGTCTGCCCGCCGCTTGCCATCCATTCGGTAAAGGCGGGTTCTTCCCGGAGTTCCTCCGCCGTCTTGTTTTCCCAGTCGCCGAAATCACATTCCGCCATTTCCAGAATGACTTCCGGGTCGGACCGGGGATACAACAGCCGTAAGGTATCCACACATCGGGTAGACGGACTGGCGTAAAAAGCCCCGGCAGTGGGATAATTGTATTGGCGCTTCAGGTCCAAAAGCTGGGCGATGGAGCTTTCTGCCAAGGGCGATTCCGTCCGCCCGATGTACCTGCCCTCCAAATTCCCCTCGCAGGGCATATTGCGAAGCAGGTGAATCACATAGGATTTCATATTTTTATCATTTCTTTCGCTTTTGCGAAAGCCTCCTTTCTACGGAAATTGTGGCTGGTTCTGCCTCTCGTGGAGCAAAAAAAGCACAAAAAACCGGAAATATTTTGAAAATATCGAGATTTTTCCCGGTTTTTCCCTTTACTTTCCAATTTACTTATTGTATACTTCAAGCAACACCACACCCGGATTTCACGCGGCATGGAAATTCGGGGGAGACAAGGAGAGTTTTTCATGGCCACCGACAACGGCAGGCATCATGGCAAGTTGAAGCTGAACAAGGATTTTCCCCGCATCCTGACGCTTCTGCGAAAAGAAAGAGGTTACAGCCAGAAAAAGGTTGCCGCTGAGCTGGGCATTTCCCAAGCCCTGCTTTCCCATTATGAAAAGGGCATCCGGGAATGCGGGCTGGATTTTGTCCTGCGGGCGGCGGATTATTACAACGTCTCCTGCGATTACCTCTTGGGCCGCACGCTCCACCGCACCGGGGCAGTACTCGCCATACAGGACCTTCCCAGTGATGACTTGTCCCGCAAAGGACAAGAGGCCAAAGCTGCCGCAGACAAGTCTTCCGTGGAATACGAACGCCGGGTCATTTCCCATTCCCTCAATATTGTATTCGGTATTTTGAAAAAAATCAACAGTGAAAGCTTGACGGAGCAGACCGCCGCCTATTTGTACACTTCGGTGTATACGGTGCTCAGGCTGCTCTATTCTTCCAATCCCGAGAATCCTCAGGATATTTTCGGTCTGGACGCTTTTCTGTTCGGCGCTGCCATGACTTCGGCAAGGTCCATGGCGGAAACGAAAATTCGGTACATTCTCAGCGGACAAACCATCGGAGACAGCATCGGCGTAAAAAAAGAATCTCTGCCCTCCGTGACTCTGGACGGGCTCATCAAGGAATTTCCCCAAAGCACGCCGGCGCTGATGACGCTGATCAAGGCGGTAGAACAATCCGAAAAGGCAGGGTTTTAGTGAGGGAAAATATAAATTGTCATTTTTTGCTTCTCATGGTACAATACTAAATACCAGCAGGGTATCGATTGCTGCCCTGCTTTTCTTTTGCAAAACCGAAAGAAGGTAGTGATATTATGTGTGGCTTTGTTGGCTTTATCGACAGGGACGGCGTCCGGCACGATGACGGCGTCCTGCGCTCCATGACGGACGCGATCCGGCACAGAGGGCCCGATGACGCCCACTACTATGTGGACGATTCTATCTCTCTGGGCTTCCGGCGGCTGTCCATCATCGATTTGGAGGGCGGCCGGCAGCCGATTTTGAATGAAGACGGCACGAAAGCCCTGCTCTTTAACGGCGAAATCTATAATTACAAGTCCCTGCGGGAGGAACTCCTCAAGGCCGGGCACACCTTTACCACTAAGGCCGATTCCGAAGTCGTCCTCCACGGATACGAAGAGTACGGCACAGAGCTGTTCAAGAAACTTCGGGGCATGTTTGCCTTTGTGATTTGGGATAAGACGGCAAAGAAGCTGTTCGGCGCAAGGGATTTCTTCGGCATCAAGCCCCTGTACTACGCGGAGATGGACGGCACGTTTCTCTTCGGCTCGGAGATCAAAAGCTTTCTGCACCATCCCGATTTCAAGAAGGAACTGAACCAACGGGCGCTGGAGCATTACCTGTCCTTCCAGTATTCTCCCGGCCCGGAGACTTTTTTCAAAAACGTGTACAAAATGCCCCCCGCCCACTATTTTGAATATCAAAACGGCAAGCTGGAATTGACAAGATACTGGATCCCGGAATTCCACGGGGAAGAAGATAAATCTCTGGACTATTGGGTGGATGAAATCGAAAAAGTCTTTGACGATTCGGTGGAAGCCCACAAGGTCAGCGACGTGGAAGTGGGCTCGTTCCTGTCCTCCGGCGTGGATTCCAGCTACGTGGCCTGCTCCGCCCATGTGGACAAGACCTTTACCGTGGGCTTTGACAACGGTACGAAATACAACGAGATCAGCTACGCCCAGGAGCTTTCCGAGCAAATTCCGGTCAAGAATATCAGCAAGGTCATCACCCCGGAAGAATTCTGGGGCACGTTCCCGAAAATCCAGTACCACATGGACGAGCCCTTGGCCGACCCCTCCGCTGTGGCGCTATACTTTGTGTGTAACACCGCCTCTCAGCATTTAAAGGTGGTGCTGTCCGGCGAGGGCGCGGACGAGATTTTCGGCGGCTATAACATCTACAAAGAGCCGTTGGAGCTGCCCTGGTACGACAAGATCCCCTTCCCCATCCGAAAGCTCATCGGCAAAATTGCCGGACTGCTGCCCGCTCATCGGGGACTGAATTTCCTGGTGCGCAGAGGCAAGAAGCTGGAAGACCGCTTTATCGGCAACGCCTATATGTTCACGGAAAAGGAACGCAAAGCGCTTCTCAAAAATCCCACGGACGCCCTCTCCCCCGCCGCCATGGTCAAGCCCTACTACGACATGGTGCAGGACAAGGACGCTGTAACGAAAATGCAATTTGTGGACCTGAATATGTGGATGGTGGGCGATATCCTCTTAAAAGCCGACAAAATGAGCATGGCAAATTCGCTGGAGCTGCGGGTGCCGTTCTTAGACAAGGAAATCATGGCGCTGGCAGAGCGCATTCCGACGAAGCATCGGGTCAATTCGGAAAACACCAAATTCGCCATGCGGAAAGCGGCCCTCCGGAGAATGCCGGAAAAGTGGGCGGGCAAGAAAAAACTGGGCTTCCCCGTGCCCACCAGAGTGTGGCTGAAAGAGGACAAGTATTACGACATCGTGAAGCAGGAATTTCAGAGCGAAGTAGCGGAACAATTCTTCCACACCGCCGCTTTGGTAAAACTTTTGGACGACCACAAAAACGGCAAGGCCGACAACAGCCGGCGAGTCTGGACGGTGTACACCTTCCTCATTTGGTACAGGCAATTCTTCCCGGAGGCAGTATCCCATGGCAGAGAAAATTGAGTTTATTCCAGTGCTGCTGGGCAGCGATATCAACGTGTACGGCATGGCCCGTTCCTTTCACGAGGAGTACGGGATTTCCTCCGTTGCCGTCGGCAAGGGGATTTTGGGCCCCTGCACCGCCAGCAAGATCGTGACGGTGGAGGTCGTGGAACCGAATCTGGAAGACGATGAGGTGTTTGTCTCCACCCTTTTGGAGTTTGCGAAGCGGTATGAAAACAGCGGCAAAAAACTGCTCCTCGTGCCCTGCGGGGATAATTACATCAAGCTCTTGGTGCGCAATCAGGAGAAATTGCGGGGCGTTTACGAATTTGAATGCATCAGCGAAGATCTGCTGATGAAGCTGTCCATCAAGGAGAGCTTCTATCAGGTCTGCACCGAACACGGATTTTCTTTCCCGAAAACCACTACCTGCTCCTATGAAAATCACGAAAATCTGGAGCTTCCCTTTGACTTTCCTGTCATCATAAAGCCCTCCAATTCCGTGGCCTACTGGAACTGCCGCTTCCCCCACAAGAAAAAGGTGTTTGTAGCGGAAACCAGAGAGGAATTTGAAGCCATTCTCAAGGCCATCTATTCTTCCTCCTACCACGACCACTTGATCCTCCAGGAATACATTCCCGGGGACGACAGCAATATGCGGGTGATGAACTGCTATTGCGGCAGGGATAAAAAGGTCAAGCTCATTGCCTTGGGCAATGCCCTGCTGGAGGAGCATTCCCCCGAGGGCATCGGCAGCTATGCCGCCATCATCAACGGGTACGACGAAAAGCTCAGTGACATGATGAAGGGCTTTTTGGAAGGCATCGGCTACGTGGGCTTTGCCAATTTCGACATGAAGTACGATTCCCGGGACGGCTCGTATAAACTCTTTGAAATGAACCTGCGGCAGGGCAGAAGCAGCTTCTTTGTGACCGCCGCCGGGTACAATTTAGCAAAGTGGCTTGTCGATGATGTGATTTACCACAAGGATATGCCTTGCACGGTGGCAGATAAAAAAGTGCTGTGGTCCATTATTCCGAAGCGCATCATTTTCCAGTATGTGAAAGACCCCGCCCGCAAAGCGGAGGCCAAGGAGCTGATCCGGCAGGGGAAGTACTGCCAGTCCTACTATTACAAGGGCGACCGTTCCCTGAAGCGCTGGGTCAACTTTATGAAAAATCAGTTCCACTATTTTGAGAAATACAGGCGCTATTTTGGAAATAAAGGGCTACGGGATTAATTTTGATTGCAGACTAAAAAGGGGGTGCGCGTATGAAAACATTGGGCATTATCGGCGGGCTGGGGCCCATGGCTACCGCTTATCTTTTACAGCTTATTATCGAAATGACCGACGCGAAAACCGATCAGGAACACTTGGACGTGATCGTGTTTGACCGTCCCAATGTGCCGGACCGCACCGCCCATATTTTAGATCCCCAAAAACCCTCTCCCCTGCCCTCCATGACCGCCACGGCGAAAACGCTGGAGCAGTTGGGGGCGGGCTGTCTCTGCGCCCCCTGCGTCACTTCCCACTATTTTTACCGGGAGCTGGCGGATTCCGTTTCCGTCCCTTTCCTCAATATGGTGGAGGAAACGGCGAAAGAGTTAAAAGTCGCCGGGAAGAAACATCCCGGCATTTTGGCCACCACCGGCACGGTGAGCACCGGGCTGTTCCAATCGGCTTTTGAAGCCCAGGGGCTTACCGCTGTCCTGCCCGATGAGCAGGGGCAAAAGCTTGTGATGAGCTTGATTTACGACGATATCAAGGCGGGAAAGCCCGCCGATCCTGAGAAATTCCGGGAAGTGTCGGAAGCGCTGCATCAAAACGGCTGCGACTGCATCGTGCTGGGCTGCACGGAGCTTTCCCTTATCAAAAAAGCCGCCGGGCTGGGACCGGAATATCTGGACGCGTTGGAGGTCCTTTCCAAGCGTGCGGTGGAGGTCTGCGGCGCGCCCTTAAAGCAGGAGTACAAAAAGCTGATTTGATAATTGCAGGAGGAACCATGCTAAGTAGTAAAGGTTTCGATTTATGGGCAAATGGATATGACAAAAGCGTCGGTCTCTCCGACGAAGATGGAACCTATCCCTTTGCCGGATATCGGGATATTTTGAATGAAATTTATAACCGGGTGCTTTCTCTCCCCGGAAAAACCGTACTGGATATTGGCTTCGGCACGGGAACTCTCACCGCGAAGCTGTACGAGCAGGGCTGTCACATTTTCGGGCAGGATTTTTCCCCGGAGATGCTTCGGCTGGCACAGGAGAAAATACCGGAGGCACATCTGTATCTCGGAGATTTTTCTCAAGGCTTGGCGGAGGAATTGAAGCAGAATCGCTACGACGCGGTAATCGCCACCTATTCTCTGCACCACCTGACAGACCCGCAGAAAGTCGATTTTCTGAAAGAGCTTTGGCCGCTGCTAAATGAGGGCGGCTGCATCTGTATCGGAGATGTGGCGTTTCAGACCCGCAGGGAGCTGGAGCAGTGTAAAGCTCAAGTGGGCGATGGTTGGGACAGCGATGAAATCTACTTCGTGTTTGACGAACTGAAAGAGGCTTTTCCCCAAATGGAATTCCAGCAGATTTCCCATTGCGCGGGACTGTTGACTTTAGAGAAATCAATATAGCTCAAATGAGGAGTGACGGTTTATGTGCGGATTTGCAGGTTTTTTTAACACCCCGGAGGTGGGCGACCCCGAAAAGGTCATCCACGATATGGCGAATCGAATTATCCACCGGGGGCCGGACGACGCCCACTATTATGTGGACGAGGACATTTCTCTGGGCTTCCGGCGGCTGTCCATCATCGATTTGGAGGGCGGCAGGCAGCCGATCCTCAATGAGGACGGCACAAAAGCCCTGCTCTTTAACGGCGAAATCTACAACTATCAGTCCCTGCGGGAGGAGCTGATCAAAGCCGGGCACACCTTTACCACCCGTTCCGATTCCGAGACGATCCTCCATGGATTTGAGGAATACGGCAAGGGGATTTTGCAAAAGCTTCGGGGCATGTTTGCTTTTGCCATTTGGGACAAGGAAACGAAAAAGCTCTTCGGCGCTCGGGACATTTTCGGAATCAAGCCCTTTTACTACTACCTGGACGGCAAAACTTTCCTGTTCGGCTCGGAGATCAAGAGTTTTCTTTCCCATCCCGGCTTTCACAAAGAACTGGATGAGGAACGCATTCCCGAATATCTTTCCTACGAATACATTCCCAATGAAACCACCATTTTCAAGAATGTGTTCAAGCTTCCCGGCGCCCATTGCTTTGAATATCAAAACGGAAAATTGACCACTGAGCGGTACTATCGCATCCAGTATAAGCCGGAGGAGGACAAATCCCTGGAATACTGGGAGGAGGAAATTACAAAGGAATTCACCGAATCTGTGGCAATGCACCAGATCAGCGACGTGGAAGTGGGCTGCTTCCTGTCTTCCGGCGTGGATTCCAGCTATGTGGTGAAGGAAATCTCCAAGGGCACCAAGAAGGTCAAGACTTTCTCCGTTGGTTACGAGGAGGAAAAGTACAGTGAGCTGCCCTACGCCCAGGATTTCTCTCAAGTGGTGGGCGTGCCCAACATTTCCAACAAGGTCTCCGCCGACGAATTCTTCGACGCTATGCCGGAAATCCAGTATTTCATGGACGAGCCCCTGCCCAACCCCTCGGAGATACCCCTGTATTTTCTGGCGAAGAACGCCCGAAACTACGTAAAGGTGGTGCTGTCCGGCGAGGGTGCGGACGAGCTGTTCGGCGGCTATCCCATGTATTTGCAGGGCGGTCATTTTGCGGAATATACCCGGAAAGTGCCCCGTCCCCTGCGGAGGCTGGCAGGTGCGGTGGCCGGCGTGCTGCCGGAATTCAAGGGGAAGCACTTTTTGGTGCGTGGAGCGAAAGAGCCCTGGCAGCGGTTCATGCGGGCCAATTATGTGTTCACCGACAGCCGTGAGCGCCAAAAGTATTTGAAGCGCCCCATCACTTCCAAACTGCCGGAAGAATACAGCAAGCGCTATTTCGATGAAGTCTCCCACCTGGACGAGCCCACCCAGCTTCAGTATGTGGACATGCACACTTGGATGATTTATGACATTCTCTTAAAAGCCGACCGCATGAGCATGGCCAATTCCTTAGAGCTGCGGGTGCCTTTTTTAGATAGGAAAATGCTGGAGCTTTCCACCCGCATTCCCACCCGTTTCCGGGCGGACTGCCAGACGGAAACCACCAAAAAAGCCCTGCGCAGCGCCGCCATCAAGCAACTGCCGGAGCGCACAGCCAACAAAAAGAAATTGGGCTTCCCCGTGCCGCTGTCCGACTGGCTCAGGGAGGACAAATACTACAACAAAGTGAAAGAAGCATTTCAAAGCGATATCGCGGAGAAATTCTTCGTCACCGGGGAGCTGATGAAGCTTCTCGACGACCACAAGGCCGGCAAAGCCTTAAACATGCAAAAAATCTGGTCTTTCTACACCTTTATCGTGTGGTACGAGCAGTTCTTTGTGAAAAACTGACCCGCCCGCTTCGTCCTGAAAGAAAATATGACCTTGTCCCGCCCTGCGCACGATGCGCAGGGCGGTTTTTTATGCCCCGTAACACCCGGGGGCATATTGGCATACAATAAGGTTGTCCTCTGATACATCTACGTGAAAGGCGATGAGACACATTGAATCAAAACACTGCCTCTCCCGATACCAAGCCGGGTAGAGTGACAAAACATTTGATTATCATATTAATACTGGCAATCTTTCTTCTGGCTGCGAGCATAGCCGCGTTTACATCGGCGTTTGGCCCGCCTGAGGCCGCTTCACCGCCGGCAGGTGGAATTGAACTGATCCTCGACCCTGACGCCGCCCTGCAGCCGCCTGAAAAGCCCGGTATACGGAGTGTGACGATCCCCGGATGGGGTTCGATCACGATCCCCGCGGATACCGACAAAATAGCTGTAGACTTTTACAACCCGGAGGAAAACGGCGGATTCTGTTATCTGACATTTGAACTTCGGCTTCTTGACGACAGCGAACAGGGCTATGAGGTCTTGTACACCTCGCAGTTCATCGAGCCGGGGAAGCACGTCAAAACGGCCACGCTCTCCCACGGACTTGCGTCGGGCGCATACAACGCTGTGATACACGTTCAGCCCTACCGAATGGACGGCAATCTGACCCCGACCAACAACGCCGATATGCAAACGGTCCTCAAAGTCGAGTAGCTTCAAAGGGCTGATTTGCAGCCATTCTATTTGGAAAGGAGGGGATCACTTTGATGAAGATACTGTCTGTGATCTCGGCGATCGCTGCCTTTTTCACCATGATGACAGCTTCTACAGCCGTGGACGGGAAATTCAAAAACGACATTTACGAGACCACTGTTATTGCGGATTTTGCCGACAGCTATACGGTCTCCATTCCGACAGAGATCAAGCTCAAACCGAAGGGTGAGAGTGTTGCGGGCACAGTCACCGTCAGCGATCTTTCCCTTGAGGACGGCTTTACGCTGATAGTGGCGGCTATCAGTGAGGGTAACTGGCTCTTGTCCTCTGACAACAGCGACACCACCCTTGCCTATACCGCAACGGTTGACGGTGTACCGCTTTCCTCAACTTACCAAGATGTGCTTCGGGTAACGAACGAGACAGAACCGGAAAATCTGTCCGCAACGATGGTCTTTACCTTGGCCGATCATCCTGCTGCAGGTGTTTTCACAGACAAGCTGACTTTTTACGCATTTGTCGTTCCGCCCCGTGCGGACAACCCGTAAATGAAGCACAATTTCCCATGAAAAGGCGAAACAGGGAGTTTCGCCTTTTTGCGTAGTTGGCGAAGGGAACGCTTTGTCAACTATTGCGCCAACCGGCAGACCTTTGCCGTTACCTCTATTTCATAGCTGCATTGGGTCATCAGGGTTTTCCATTCTCCGGAGATCTGCCGCCAGGTGTCCGGTTCTTCCCGGTACAGCAAGGCCCCAAAGCCGAAAATGTCGCAGGAATCGGTGCGCACAGTTTTGTCAAGCGCCCCCTCGATCTCCTGCCGCAATTCCTCGGCGAGCAGCTTTTCCAGCCTGAGATAATCCTCCTCTGTCAGCAGTTCTTTTCCGCCGGACACGGCGCTGACGTCTCCGGTCACCTGCACCTGCAAAAAAAATCCGGGCGGGTTGTCTTTCTTTTTTGGGCAGGATATCTTCCCGCAGCCGTCGGAAAGGGACAGGGTCACCGTCCCCAGATTGCCTCCGGCCTCCACCACAGCTTCCCCGTTTTTCAGTTTTTCCTTGATGGCCAAATATCCCCTTGTTTCGTCCAAGGTCAAAAAGCCCTTGAGGGCGTAGTTGTCAAAATAGGCGGTGGAGACGATTTTGACGCCGTCCTCCTCCGCCCGCAGTACCGGCAGAACAGGTGAAAAGCCCTGACGCTTTACACCTGCTACGAAGTCAAGGATTTCCGTGCCTACTGTGCGTCCGGTGTCCCGGCTGCTGTCCCCCAACTGCTGAAGTTCTCCCATTTTCAGATATTTTCCATCCTTTTGAAAACTCAGGATATCCTCCGCTTTTCCCTCCGCCAGATACATCTGTACCGCGGGACGGGTGTTATAGTACCGCACAAAAAAATCCAGACATCCGTCCAGTCCTTGCTCAGCGCAGCTTTTTCCGAACACCACCAGATAATTGTGAGCATAAAAGGGCTTCCGCCCGGTAGATAAAGAAAGACTGTTGAGGGCCTCCAGCACGGTTTTGCCCTGACATTTGAAATATTCTTCCCCCGCGTCTTCCGTCGAAACGGAGGAGCGCACCGTAACGGTATAGCTGCCGTCGGGTTCTTTGTCCACGCCGATACCGTGGATCAGCAGCCGCTCGTACAGTTCTCTGCCGGTGCAGCCGGTGAGGGTTAGGATAAGAATGCCGCACAGCAGCAGGCAAAACGCTCTTTTTCTCATTGTCCTCTCCTTTTCCGAAGCCTGCTGATGACCCACAGAATCAGCGGAACTCCGCCGCCGATAACCACCGTAGCGCCGAACAGCAGTCCCGTGTCCAATAACATCTTCTGCGCTTCCGGACTTGCAGTTGCCCACAGAGCCAGTGCCAAAACGGCAATGCTCGCCAAAGACAGGGCGGTTTTGGGGCAGCGCTTCCCCGTAAGGGAAGAAAAGCACACCCGGCAGGCGTACAGGTCACAGGCCAATTTGATGATCATACCCGTCATCCAAACGCCCACGAACACTGCGTCCATCCGCTGCATGGAGCGGATTTCCGTCAGGGATGACAGCACAAAGACGGGAAAATTCTGGGTGGCGGCGTATGGGCCGAGACAGCCCGCCAGCAGCAGAAGCAGCACGCTGATAAACAGGAATGTCCCCCCTGCCCAGCAGAAAAAACTTCTCCTTTTTTTGCCGTTTACCATGGGCAGCAGCACCGCCATATCCGCAAAGGCGGAAGTTCTCGACAGAAACAGCGCTGTGCCCTGAAATGTCTGCTTCCAGCCGTTGTAGAACAGGGGCTCTAAGTTTTCCGGGTCGAACCGAAACGCCACAAGAAAAAAAGTCAGCCCGGTGCTCAGAAGCAAGATGGCAAACACGCACACGGCGCACCGGGCCACCGTTTCGATTCCCCGGTACGCCCCGTACACCGCCACCGCCAGCACCGCTGTGATGGTCAGCAGAGAGGAAAACTCCGGGTTCACCGTGTCCAGCAGAAAGATGTGAAAGAGCCCCAGTGCCGAACCGTTGATCAGAATAAAATACAGAATATAGCACAGGGGCACGATTTTCCCCGCCTTGCCCAAAGCGAGCTGGGCAGCGTCCCCTACGGTATCAGTGGGATATGCCCGGTGCAGTCCCCAAATGGGCAGGGCAATGGCTATTCCCAGCAGCATGGCAAGCCCGCAGGAAAGAATAGCTTCCAGCATATTTTCTCCGCCCAGATACCGGGCGTTCAGGGCGATTGTCACCACCGCCCGGGACACGAACATCATGATGAAAAACTGGGACGAGCTGATTCGGTGTTTTACTGTTTCCATTGTTTTCCTCTCTGTTATTGTCCTATCTCTCTGCTGCCGGGCATGTCCTGCACTTTTGCGTCCCAGCGGGATAATCTGCTCCAGCCCTCTCTGCCCGCCACGTCACGTCTGATAAGCCGTCCCCGATAGGGGGAAACGGGAGTGAGCAGCGGCACGCCGAAACTCACCGTGCCGCACAGGTCCATGAGCAGCAGGGCAAAGCCGATCATCACGCCCCACACGCCGAAAAATCCCCCTGCCAGCAGAAATCCTAATCGCAAAAGAGACAGGGGCTCATAGAGTCTCGGCACGGCGTAGCCCGCAATGGCGGTGAGGGCCACCACCATGAGAGACGGCGCGCTGACCAGCCCTGCCGAAACCGCCGTGTCGCCGATGACAAGACCTCCCACGATGCTCACCGTGGTGCTGAGAGACCCGGGCGCCCGGAGTCCCGCTTCCCGCAGCATTTCGTAGAGGAAGAACAGCAGCAGCGTTTCCGCCAGCACGGGAAAAGGTGTTTCCGCTTCCGCTTGAGCGATTTTCAGCATGAGACTTTCCGGCAGCAGCTCCGGGTGGTGGGACGTGATGGCCACGTAAAGTCCGGAAAGCAGAATGCTGACGAAAAAGGCAATGTACTTCAGCCACCGGACAAAGGCGGCGTAAAAGGGCCGGGTCAGGTAATCGTCCAGCGTCTGGAAATTCTCCACGAATAGGAACGGCACCAAGAGCACGCTGGGCGTGCCCTCCACCAGAATGGCGATCCTGCCCTCCTCGATTTTCCCGCAGACCACATCCGGGCGCTCGGTCATGCCCACGCCGCTGAACATCCCGCCCTGCTCCAAAAAGCTGGTGAGATACCCCGCGCCGAGGGCGGTTTTCAAGTCGCATTCCTGCAGCCGCTTCCGCACCTGCTCTAAGATCTCCTCCGATGCGATACCCTCCAAATAGCACAAGGCCAGGGGCGTGCGGCTTTGGGATCCCACCTCCGCCTTTTCAAATTTCAGGGCAGTGGTCTTCATGCGCCGGCGGATCATGGCCATGTTGTTCTGGTAGCTTTCGGTGAAGCCGTCCTTGGCCCCCCGCTGCATCACTTCGTTTTGGGGTTCTTCCGGTCCCCGGCTCTCGAAGCCCTGCACCCCGAACACCACCGCCTCCTGGCAGCCGTCCACACACAGCACGGCAAAGCCGCTCATCAGGAGCACCAGCAGAGTGTCCATTTTATCTTCCCGCTTCTGCTCCATGGTGCCCAGCACGGTCTCCTCGATAAAGGCCAGCCTGTCCTCCACGTGCTTGGGCATTTCGCTTTGCATGAGGGGATTCAGAATACTCAGGGTGATGCTCTGCTTGCTCACCAGACCGTCCAGCGCAAAGAGCACCGCCTTGACACCGGAAAGATCCATATCTCTTGCCATAAAGTCCATGGAATTTTGAAATTGATCCTGGAAAAATTTCTTATTCACCGCCGCAAGGGCGGAAACCTTCTTCAGCTCCTCCACCTGCCCACTTCCTTTCTTCATTTTTTCGATCTCAGCCTGTCAAAAACCTGCAAACCAGAGAGCTCGGAGGGAAAGATAGTGTGAAAGAAAACCGTCAGGGTTGTCTTTCGCGTTTCAATCAACGGTTTTCCCAAACTTTTCAAAGTTTGGGAAACCTTTCAGCGTGGCAAAAAACTTTTTGACACGCTGATATTTTTTCCCGTGCTGAGAAAAATATTCCCAATATGAAACGCAAAAAGGAGCGTGCCTTATGGTGATTTCCTTGCTTCGCACCCTCTTGATGTATGCCATCATCCTGCTGGGCGTTCGCATTATGGGCAAACGGCAGATCAGCCAACTGCAAACCTCCGAGCTGGTGGTGACCCTGCTGATTTCCGAACTGGCGGTCATGCCCATTCAGGAGCACGACGAGCCCCTGTGGAACGGCATTGTCCCCATGCTGACGCTGATCGTCTGCGAAATCATTGTGTCCTTTTTCATGCTGAAAAGCGGGAAATTCCGGCAGCTCATTTGCGGCAAGCCTATTCTCGTCATCGAAAACGGGAAAATTTTACAGGACCAGATGCGCAAGCTCCGCATGAGCACCGAGGATTTATTCGAGCAGCTCCGGCAGAACGGTGTGTTCTTTTTGGAGGAGGTGGCCTACGCGGTCATCGAGACCAACGGCATGATGAGCGTGACGCGCCACGTGAAGGACGACCCCCTCACCCCAAAACAGGCGGGAGTCAAGGTAAAGCCGGAATTTTTGGAATTGGTGGTAGTCAGCGACGGGGAGCTCTCGGAAAGTTCCCTAAAGCTCTGCGGCAAAGACAAAGACTGGGTGCGCAGCCGTGTCAAGGCTGCGGGACTCACCCAGTCGGAAGTGTTCCTCATGACCGCCCGCTCGGACGGGCAGTATCACATTGTGCCAAAGGAGCGGTAGTTTTTTGCCGCTCCCTTTTCATTCTTCCTCATCAAACTGCCCCCGCAGCTTTTGCAGGGCCTTTTTTTCGATGCGGGATACATAGCTCCGGGAAATGCCCAGTTTCTTCGCCACCACCCGCTGGGGCAAGGGTTTTCCGCCGCCCAAGCCGTACCGCAGCCAGATGATGCTCCTTTCCCGCCGGGTCAGCACGCTGTCCAGAAGCCCGTACAGCTTCTCGCTTTTCATCTTGATATCCAGATTGTCGATGATGGTGTCGTCCACCGCCATGGTATCCATCAGCGTCAGCGTGTTCCCTGATTTGTCCGTCTCAATAGGCTCGTTGATGGAAATATCCTGCGCGCTCTTTTTCCCGCTGCGGAAAAACATGAGGATTTCATTTTCTATCCGTGCCGATCGGCTCTACACATTCCGCCGGAAAGCTGCTGAAATCGACTTCTCCCTCCGGGTCGCCGAAGAGATAGACATGGATATTTTCCCCGTCCCAGACGATTTTCCGCACGAACACCCGCAGCGCCGCCCGCTTCTGTTCCACGGTCATGGTGTCAAAGGCAACGCTGAAGTTTTCCAGAGCCTCCTGCAGCACGGCAAAATCGGCGTCGGAATACGCGGTGTCCCAAGTCAGGCTTTCCAGTTCGGCGATCCGGCTTTCCAGCTTCTGCTGCTTTTCATGCAGCTCGTTGATCTGCCCGGTGATATACTCGGCGGAAGCCGTCCCCGCCGCGGTTTCCAGACTTGCCACCAGATTTTTGATCTTCACCTCGTTTTCCTTGCTCTCTTTCATCAGCGCGTCCAAGCGGCTCCTATGCCCGCTGTTACTGCCCTCAAACGCCGTCCTGACCTTTTTCATCTGTTTCTGAAACTCGGAGGTGTCTTCCGTCAACGCACAAATTTGCTTGCAAACCGCTTTATCCAGCTCGTTGCCGTTTATGTTCTTTTGTTTGCATACCGATCCGTGGCTGCGTTCCTTCTTTTCGCACAGATAGGTGTAAATGTACTCGCCCGCGGCGTTCTGTCGAATGGTCAACTTGGGGCGCATATAGCTGCCGCAGTTTCCGCAGAACAGCAAACCAGACAGCAGCGCCACATTGCTTTTCGGCTTTCGGTAGGATTTCGATTTGTTCCGGTCCAGGATTTCCTGCACCCGCACCCAGTCCGCGCCGGAGATCAACCCTTGGTGCCTGCCCACCGAGACGATCCAATCCTCCATGGCCCGCGTCTGGTTGGTTTTCCCCGGCTTCTGGGAGGTCTTGTTGTATGCCATCACGCCGCAGTTTCCGTCAAAATCTCCGCGCTGCGCGTAGACCTCCACTTGATTTTGCTCAAAGTATTCCCACGCCGCCTCGTCCGCCACCGCATAGACCGGGTTGCGGAGAATATTGCCGATGGAGAAGCGGGTAAACTCCCTGCCATTTTTCGTTTTGATCCCCTGCTCCAGCAGATAGGCGTCCACCTTGGTAAGAGAGTAGGTCTCCAAAAATTTGCGGTAAATGAGCTGCACGATCTCCGCTTCCTCCGGGATCGTTTCCAGCCGATACGCCCTGCGGACTTTCCCGTCCACCGTCACGCTGCCCGTGACCGGAATGCTCCTGTACCCGGTGGGCGTGCGCCCGCCCAGCCATCTGCCGCTTTTCGCCAGCTCGTACATGTTATCCCGGATCCGCTCTGCGATGGTCTCCCGCTCCAACTGGGCAAAGACGGAGGACATGAGCATCATGGCGCGGCCCGTGGGGGTGGTAGTGTCGAAATTGTCCCGCAGAGAAATGAAATCCACCCCATGCTCGCCGAACTCCTTTTGCATCTCCGCAAAATCCAGCACGTTGCGGCTGATGCGGTCTAAACGGTAGCAGATCACGCCCTGAATGTTCCCCACCCGGATCTCCCGCATCATTGCCTGAAACTGCGGGCGCTGGGTGTTGCCGCCGGAAAAGCCCTCGTCCTCGAACACAACGATCTGCTCCTCCGGCACTTCCATGGACCGCAGCCGCTGTCTGCACAGCTCAATTTGATTTTCGATGCTCTCCCCTCTCCCCGTAAACTTCGATTTCCGGGAATAGATGGCAAAACTGCGGGTGTCTGGTTGTTTCATGGTGATCTCCCCCTTTCAAATGTTATAAATTAAAATTTAATGTCACGTTTTGGATTGATGATGGTTTATTATAAAATAGATGAAGAGAAAAAGCAATGGCGTTAGTGAGAAAAGTAAAAGCTCAGCTGGGATATCTAGCTAAAATAAACGGATGTTTTAGAATAAAGAGATATCGGGATATGAGCCTTTCGACTACAGCGACTCACAATGAGGTCTCCGCAAAACGGGAAAAGCAGATTTTGAACCCCCAAACAATAAACAAAACCCGGCAGCCTTAATACTACTCGACTACCGGGAGATTATTCTGTAAACTGTTTTGGTAACTTGTCTCATGTTCAGACCAATTCAATCAGACACACCCCATGCTGCAACCGAATTACAACAGGTCATCGTAACCGTTGCATGTTAAATCTGACATTTTGGAAGCAGTTACACTTCCATGCTTTACGCTCACACTACCATACGTGCTTCCAGTCCTACCTTCAGATTCACACTGTTCTTAAATTCTTGGCAGCCGGGAAGATAGGGTCCTCATAATGCACTCTTTCGAGATGTAAATAGTCAACTGTAGGAAAGAGTACCATACTTATCGCAAGTAACTCTTGCTGTCTTGGTAATGGTACTACCAGAATAACTTACCGTTCCGCTTCCAACGGCGGATGCCCCGCTGGTATAGGCGTTTTTACTGACAAAGGACGTATTGGAATTATATATAGCCACAGAAACCGTTGCACTGGTGGCGGAAGCACTTACACCGTAGGTATATTCAAAGGAACCAGTAACAGTAACCTTAAAAATCCGAGTTCCGTTTGCGGAATAGTATGTTGTTTCGGCATAGCCAGTTTTTCCTGTCCTCGGTTGAATCGCTGATTCGTACACATCGATGATTGCATAACTGCCGTCGTCAAAATACTCCGTGGAAGTGGACACCAGTTTGTCTACTGATGCAGCGGTCGCTGCCACAGGGATGGCACTTAGAAGCAACAAGACAGACAAGGCAAGAGTAAAAACCCGTTTCATAATATAAGACTCCTTTTAATTTTTTGTTTCTATATATAAGTAGAAGCTCTTCAAAAGATAACTAGGGCGGAAGTATCTTCGGGGGGCTCTCCTTCCCCACCAGTTGTCGCAGCATATCCATGATAGAAACCATGCATATCCCACACGCGATATGCGAACAGCGCAATCAGAATGATCGCACAAATGGCAAAAAAGGCGATGATAAGCCTTTTGCGCAATTTCTTTTGTTTCTCCGTCCTCAGCACTTCCCCTGTGGGGGCTTCCGGCAGAAAAGATTCCACAATGACTTCGGGAGAACCAAATCTATGAACGAGGTCTTCCCGAACCGCATTGGGATTTTCCTGTAAGTAGGATTCCAGATTTTCTTCAAAGTCTTCAAGGAATTTACGCCTGTCGGCAATAGTCTCAGGCAAAGTACGCTTGATCTCTTTCAAATACTCACAAGCGATGGCATTTTCCACTGTGATCCTCCTCTATTCTTCTACAAGTCCGGTCAGTATTTTTTGAATAGACTGACTGACAATTTGATACTCTTTGACCAAAAGATCAAGTCGTTGTTCACCGCTAGGCTCCAAATGATAATACACCCGAGTACGGCGTTCCCCCACCAGCTTTTTATAGGAACTGATGTATTTCTCGTTTTCCAGTCGGTAAAAAGTAGGATAAAGAGACCCCTCCGGGACGGCAAGAACATTTGAGCCGCGCTCGCCAATCAGATGGGAAATCTCATATCCGTATTTATCGCCGCTTTTCAGAAGTGCCAAAACCAGCATTTCCAACGATCCCTTTTTGAAGCTGTCTCGTAAACCCATGGAAAAAATCCTTTCGTCACTTGCCATTAGGTATTATACCAAAAAAAATTGGGAATGTAAAGATTTTTCTTGACAAATTTTTTATAATAAATTATTATAAAAATAAAAATATATGCTTAGAGAGGTAATCTATAGTGACTTAGAAACGTTCTCTTTGCAAAATGAACCTTTCTAGTTGTTCGTAAATGCACGGCAAGCATTTATGATATGATCGGCGGATTGCCGACGCCGGTCGGGTACAAGCCCGCAGGGGAACGGAATGATCAACCGAGCCCTTTTTCTGAAAGGAACGCAGGCAGCCGGTACTGCGGTTGGTGAAGAACCGGAATAATTACTTTTTTCAAAAGAGGAGAGATGCATATGAATATGGCAAAAAGGATTATTTCTGCTGTTCTGGCAGCCGCTATTTGTTTGACGTTCAGCATGTCTGCCTTTGCTGGATCCACCTCAAAAAGCGGCACCACTACTGGAACATCCGGCACACTAAACGTTTGGGCCTCTTTGACTGTCGATCCAAATTCCGCAACTGCCACAACAACTGCTGGAACGACTGATGGGGTATCTCTGACGACATATGTCACCTTTACTTACATCGTGCCTTCGACGGGCTTAGAACACACAAATCCTACCGTCAGGGGCACAAGTTCTGCTTATTCAGCAACCTCGACAAGATCCGGCTATTATGCCACCTCTCAGCATAAAGTTGAGGGAGGTACAAGATGGGGGAACTGGTCGACTAATTTGAAGGTCTACGCGTAGTCGAGGAATAAAAAAGGAACAAAGAAATTTGGTGTGATTAAATCTCTTTGTTCCTTTTTAACTTTTTGGGGGGATAATTGTGAAAAAGACATGGAGTGCACTAATTATCTTTGTGATTATTGGTATGATGACGGCGTGTTCTACAACAAGTAAAGAACCATCCGCTAGTTCGGAAGACTTTTCTGCTACAAATAACGAAACTATTGCTAAACACCATAATCTAGATATTCAAAACGGAAATATGCAAAAAAATGTTCCTTCCGGCAACTTCGTTACTGTAGACGGAAAACTCATTTTCACGAAAACTAATCAAGAGCAGGGGCGTATAGACCTGTTAAGTTATGATATGGCAACGAATACTGTGACAAATTTTTGTAAGGATGCCACTTGTGACCACGTATCAGATACTTGCATAGCAGGAAGGGTAGAATCAAATTTGGAGTTCTTTAATGGGGAGGTATATGGAAAAAGCGAGCAGAAGGCAGGTCGGGTCATGAAGTTGAACGATGGACGCTTTGAACCCCTAATCAATGGCGGAGTTTCCCACTTTTTCCACGGCAGAGACGATCTTTTTGTAGCAACAACGGATTCTTCGCTCGTGGTCTTTGAGGATGGTAATCAACAGAATTCCCGAACTCTGATTGAGGAGTATACCGGCTATTGGGAGGCAATCTGTGACGATTATTTATACTACCAATATGGAGGCATACATAGGCTAAACTTATCAGAGGAAGGAGCTGAACCTGAAACGCTTATCGAGAATGCGGATTATATAACAGATGGAAAGTATCTTTATTATGCAAAATACGGCGACGGCTTGTTGTATCGTTGTCAGATGGACGGAAGCAATCCTGAACAGATCACAGATCGACCTGTTTTAGTTGCAAGTTGGAATTTTGACAAAGATTATTTCTATTTCCGATACTATACGGACAACAATATGACAAATGCGGACAGCCATGACATTTATCGATTCCCAAAAGATGATCCGACCAAAATAGAGAAACTTGTGGAATTTCCGGTTCCTGTATATCAAATTTATATGCTTGAACCCGACGCAGACGAAATGATTGTCATAAGCATAAGTGAGGAAAACAATACAGAAAACGCTGTTTATTATGTTTCCAAGACCGGATCAAGAGTGGATTTGTTAGGGTATTGACATTATGAAAAGAGCAATAGAAAGCATATTGATTTGGACCTTTGTTTTCATCATTTCTTTTGCAATAATTGCGATAGGTACAAATGCGATTTCAAGAATTTCGGTCACATCTTCCAAGGATTTTCTAACCGAAGGAAAAAATAATGATTCAGAATCTGAAAGTGGTCTTAGAATGCCAGATGGCATGGGAAAATTAGCTCAAAATCCGGCGGTACAATGGATGGCAGGGATATGGGTTAGCCTTTCAGAATACGAACAGCAATGGTCTTCCGAAAACTTGCAGAGCGATACATACAAAATTAACGGTAGGGAAGTAAACGCAAGAGTCGTTATTCAAAATGGGCTGAACCAATCACAGGCCTATTACATGATTATACTGGCAGATGGAATCCCTACCGCTTTTGACATAGATGGCGACAGTTATACAAAATATCCGCTTTTGCTATCGAACCAACAAACTGAATTAGATGTTAAAATGGAACCTGAATTTTGTGAAAACATAGGGAGATTAGATTTTCTATTGTTTTACGATGAGGACCCTCTGTCTGACTATCACATGACCAGCTACACAGTAAAAATTATACAGAATGAAAGTGAAAAGACTCCACTTGTACCAGACCCTTTATGTGGGACAGTTGTGCAAAGAAATGGTCTTCAGGGCTTGTATACAGATGGAGCTTATAACGCTTGGCTGTGGGAAGATAATTATGTCGTATTAGAAAACGATTCTATTGGGTCAAGAGAATTACTTATAAATAATAATCATTCTTTCCTTTTTGAAGCTGTTGCATCGAAACCCGGAATGTATCGGACTATTCTCCTCCTAGACGGGGTTCTTACACCATTTACATATAACGGCAATGTTTACCGTTATTGCGATTGGGTGTCAAAAGAGGAAGAAATGCTACAGTTGCCGATTCAGATTGATTTAGAAGCTGCAAAGAGTGTTAGTTTTTATACTGTTTCAGTTCCGCTTGATCTGGAAAACATTTCCCCTGATACAATGGCTTCTGCAAAAATACAGCTTATCAAGAATGATGGGAAAGGATAATGTTATATATGGAACTTTCTGTAGAGAAAATCACAAAGGACTATCGGAATTGTAAGGCGCTTAATACGGTATCTTTCTCCCTAAACGAGGGCGTACACGGATTACTTGGACCAAACGGCGCGGGGAAAACCACGCTGGTGAATATCATTGCGGGCATTTTGCGACCCACTGGTGGCAGAGTGTTATGGGACGGAGAGGACATTTCCGTTCTTGACTGGAGATTTCGGGATATCTTAGGCTTTCAGCCCCAGACGCCCTCCCTGTACAAATCTTTCCGGGCGGACGAATTTCTTTGCTATATGGCGGCGGTAAAGGGCATGAAGCTGAGCAAGAAGGAACTGGGAATTACCGTGGACCGGTTGCTGGAAACGGTAAACCTCCAAGGGGACGCACGGCGGAAGATCGGGGAATTTTCCGGCGGCATGCGCCAAAGATTGGGCATTGCCCAAGCCCTCTTAAACGACCCGAAGCTCCTGATTTTGGACGAACCCACCGCAGGGCTGGACCCCCAGGAGCGGGTACGGCTCAGAAACACTATCGCCACGGTGGCGCTGGACAAAATCGTGATCTGGACCACCCACATTGTCTCGGACATTGAATTTATCGCCAAGGACATTCTGATGCTGCGGGCGGGAAAGCTCATTGCCCGGGATACACCGCAAGCGTTGCGGGAAAGCATGGTGGGAAAGGTATTTTCCCTTGCAGTTGCGCCCAAGGAGGTCACCGCTTGGCAGGCTAAGGCTCTAGTGGGCAATGTGCAGAGTCAGGGAGAACAAGTCCTACTACGAATTGTGGGGGATTCCTGTCCCCTTGGCGTACCCGTCCAACCCAATCTGGAAGATTTGTACCTCTACCATTTCCGAGAGACCTCAAAGGAGGCGGCGGTATGATGGGAACTCTAGTTTGTTTTGAGTTAAAGAAGGCCGTGAGAAGCCGATTTTTTCTGCTGGTATTCTGTGTTGCGATTTTAGTGAATTTCCTGACTCAATGTGGAATTGCGGAATATCAGGGATATTTGTATGCCATGCGCTCTGTCGGCGACGAGGCTCCTACTCACATTGAAACTTTTTTTGAATATGTGGGCGGAGAACGTAATGTTACCCGTATTATGAGCGAGGTATCCGCCTCTATAGAATTTATGTCAGAAGAAGAACATGCTGAAGCCGTAGCCGCTCTCAAAGAGAAATACGGAGAAACAGTGTTAAGTGACTATACCTTTCTGGAATCAGATGCAATACGCCAGGTTCCAGGGGTGCTTGCCAATCTAAGTGACTATGAGTATCTCACCAATATTGAAATGTTAGAAAAAATCAACTCTTCCGCAAACCAGAAAATATCTAACGTTCTAAAATCGGCTGAATCTTTTCGACAAGAGGCGGAGTTAGAAAAAGACATCTATGGCGTCCGCAAAAATGAGAGTATTGAGCAGCTATACTCGATTCCCCGACAAGCAATTACTACTTACATTCGTTATGGCGGAGATTTGTTTTTTGAATCTCCCGCCATGTTGCTGGTATTCCTGCTACTATTGTTGACTGCTTCCAGAAGTGTAGCAGGAGAACATGATCGCCGCACTTGGTTACTGTTACATACCGCAAAGTACGGTAAGGGAAAAACTCTGCTGGCAAAGTACATTTCCGGTTGGCTCATTGGCATGGTGCTGACTGTGATTCTTCAAGTCTTCTCGATACTCGCATATTATTTTAAGGGGGGTACTTTAGGATTCGATCAACCCGTGACAGCGATTGAGCAATTGATTCTGTGTCCGTATTCAATACAAGTTTGGCAATATTTCCTACTGTCCATTTGCTGTCAGATTTTCACGGCAATGCTTTTCTCTACCATCTTAACGTCTGTTTCGGCTTTCAGCCGCCCTAGTTTCATTTCTTGTGGTATCGGTGCGCTCCTGCTGGGTCTTTTCCTTTTGCCGGTCTACTTTCCACCGAGAACGGAATGGCTGGCTGGTCCGCTGGTACTATCTTCTCCTCTGCGGTTTTTTGAGCGGTACTATGACGCGAACATTTTCGGCTTTTCCGTACCATGGGTTGTGGTGCTGGCGCTGGTATGGAGCATCTTTGCAGTGGCAATGGCAATTGTTACAACTAAGGTGTACCATCGGAAAGACCGGGTGGTATAATGCTGTTTCGTTCCGAATTAAAGAAACTACTTCTTACCCAAAAGGGACTTCTCATTCTGCTGGTGTGTCTACTTCTAAAAGCATTGTTTCTGGACTGTTTTCCGGAGATAAAGGATTCCCGAATCGCCCTTTCCCAAAAGCAGTACGACAAGTACCTTGCGGAGCTTCAAGGGGAAAACACGCCGGAGAAAACGGCGTGGATCACAGCGGAATACGAAAACTGCAAGGCGGTCATCAACAACCAGGAATTTATGGAAGATCAGTACCGGCGGGGCGAATTGGCCGAGGAGGAATGGTCTGCCTATATGGAGAAATTAAGCCTCGCCTATCTCCACAAAAACGCCACGGAAATTTTCTATGAAAAAGCAGATCAGTTTTCGGAACAATCCTCGGAATTGCCCCCCGCTCATTACAGTTACGAATACGGCTGGCAGACGGTTTTCACGCTCCAGCAATTCCCGGATATTTTCCTGATCGCCGGTTTATTATTGCTCAGTGCCCAGTGCTTTTCTATGGAAGTTTCTGCCGGAATGCTTCCCGTACTGCTGTCTGCAAGAAACGGGAGAGGGCGGCTTTTCAGGGCAAAGCTCTTTGCCCTGCTGCTGACAAGTCTCATGGCCGCTCTGATTTTCGGCGGACTGGAACTTGCCGTGTTTTCCCTACGGGGCTGGCTGAACGATCCCCATGTCCCCATCTATTCTGTCAGCGCCATGACAGAATGTACTTTGGATGTTTCCCTTTTGCAGGGATACCTGTTCAGCTTGCTCCATCGCAGCGCCGCCGCTCTGCTGTTTGCCGCCTTGGTGTTCGGCTGTTCCGTTTGGGGCAAAAATGTCTCCAATATGATTTTCCTCGGGTTGTGCGTCTTAGTCGTTCCCATGCTGTGGAACGCCCCGTTCCTGTCCTTCACCCACAGCGGACTGCTCTGCGGGAGCAAACTGCTGCTCTGGCTGGGAAACGGCATTCCCTTATTTTTGCCACTCAGTGTCGTCCTGCTTTACACCGCGGTTATTGTTATTTTTGCCATGCGAAAGCATAACAAGGGGCCACTGTAAGGTCAAAAGGGGCCCTATTCACGGGCTGTAAAAAGCAAGAGGGACATTGATTTTTTTAAGGAACTTGTTAATAATCCCGTAATACCAATCGTTTTAGCTTTCGGATAGCATTTTTGGCTTCACAAAAACCTATCCACATTGAACCACTGTTGAAGAATGACCTCCTTTCTCGACCCATCCCCATCTTAAATGTAGCAAAGAGGGTTGAAAATCGCCATAACTCAGATAATTCAAAAAAGTCTATGCATTGGACTATAGATGTGGTATAATTATTTTGATTTTTGCGCTAAGTAAAAAAAACGGGGGGAGGTGAAACCATGCCATATAATGCTGTTGATTTGTTCTCAGGTTGTGGTGGTATGACCGAAGGGCTAATAAACGCTGGCTTTCATGTTGTCGCTGCTGTTGAAATAGATAATTTTGCTGCTAAGACATACCGCGCTAACCATGAACAAAATGGGGTCACCTTGTTTGAAACCGATATTCGACAACTGCAGTCTGATGAGATCCTTCAGTTGCTAAATGGAGAACCCTTACATTTATTGGCAGGCTGTCCACCTTGTCAGGGTTTTTCATCACTGAGAAAAAAGAATAGAAAAAAATCATCAAAGGATCCAAGGAATAGTCTTATCCTTGAATATTGTAGGATGGTTGAGGAATTGCAACCACTTTGCATCATGCTGGAAAACGTGCCGGGCATAGAAAACTACACACTATTTAAGCGGGTGTTTACTCGATTAAAAAAACTTGGATACAATCCGCAATATAAGATAGTAAATGTTGCGAATTATGGGGTTCCTCAGCGAAGGAAGCGACTGGTCATGACTGGGTCGCTTTTGGGAAATATATCTATTGCAGATGGCAATTCAAAGCTTTACACGGTTAAAGATTATATTGGAAAAATGCAGAGTGTTGATGAGACCACTGATCCGGTTCATCGCCGGTATCCACATCATTCAGAAGCGGTTATGGAAAGAATACGGCTTATTCCTATTGATGGCGGGAGCCGATGCGATCTTCCAGATGCATATACTCTTGAGTGCCATCGCAAAGAGGGGGTCGGGTTTAATGATGTATATGGGAGACTTCGTTGGAATGACGTCTCATCAACCATTACTGGCGGATGTCTAAACCCATCTAAAGGTCGATTCCTTCATCCTGTGGAAAACAGATGCATTACGGCCAGAGAGGCTGCTCTATTGCAAACGTTTAGGAAAAATTATATTTTCCCTGAAGACATTCCCCTTACAAACTTAGCACTGATGATTGGCAACGCTTTGCCTCCGATTTTTTGCTCTGCTCAAAGTGTCCAAATACGCCAAAAGTTAGACGAGGTGTTTATGTCTGATATATTTGATTCGGAAAAGCGCTCTGAAATAATGAAAAGGGTCAGAAACAAAGACACCTCTCCAGAGTTGTTTATTCGAAAGTTGTTGACTATTCTTGGGTATAGATATCGTCTTTCAACTAAGAAACTTAGTTGCCATCCTGACATAGTTTTTCCTTCGAGGAAAAAAGCCATATTTGTTAATGGTTGCTTTTGGCATGGGCATAATTGCAAACGAGGTCATTTGCCGGAAACCAATAAGGAATTTTGGACCGAAAAAATACAAAGTAATGTTGCAAGAGATCAACGAAATTATGATGAATGCACAAAAAAAGGGTGGCAATATCTTGTCATATGGCAATGCGACATAAAAACTTCTAATGTAGAAGATCTTAAATCGCAGCTCGTTGATTTTTTGCAGTAGGATGGAGGCGGGAATAGTATGGATATAACGCAAGTTTTGGAACACTACTTAACCGATGAGCAGCGGCTTGCTGTCCTTGATGACCATCGTGATATCCTATGTTTAGCTTGTGCCGGATCTGGAAAATCGCGAACATTAGCATTCAGGATAGCCTACCTTATTGCCACGGGGTGTCCGGCAGATTCAATCGTAGCATTTACATTTACTGACAAAGCTGCAGAATCAATTAAACGTCGTGTATCGGAGGCGCTATCTAAATTCGGCTTACCCCAAACACTGGTGGGAGCAATGTATATTGGCACAATACATTCATATTGCCAGCATCTACTAGGAAATGTTGATGCTAGATATCGCCAATTTGAAGTATTGGATGAAAATGGCTTAAAACTGTACTTGCTGTCCCGTTATCGTTCCCTTGGCCTCAGTGTTATTAGGGCAGAGCGAAATTCTAAAATGTTTACGACAATACGTGAAGTCTCAAGTGCATGGAGTACAGCGAACGATGAAGCATTGAACTATGATGACATAGTGCATGAGAATGCAACGCTTGGCAACTTGCTGAAAAGAATATATACAAGTTTGGATCATGATCAATACATTGATTTTTCGCTTATGATTCGTCTTGCAGTTGAGAAATTGGAGCAAGCTTCCCCAGCGATAGATCAGGCACTCCATGGCATACGCCATATATTTGTGGATGAATATCAAGATATTAATCCAATGCAGGAACGCCTTATCCGCCAACTGCGTGATCGCTCAGACACACTCATGGTTGTTGGCGATGATGATCAATCAATTTACGCATGGCGCGGAGCCGATGTAAACAACATTTTGAGTTTCCAAACTCGTTATCCCCAAAGCAGCATTCATATACTGAGTACCAATTTTCGAAGTACAACTGCTATCGTTAGAGCATCCGATCAATTTATCCAGCAAGAGTTAAGCACGGCCCGGTACACTAAGAATCCATCCTCACATAGCGATGGTAATATCCAAGACTTTCGTTCTTTGTGGTTTACAACAAGGGACGAAGAGGCATCGTGGGTGGCCCAAAGGATTCATGATTTATTGGGCACAAAATATACAGAATATAATGCTGACGGAACCGTTCGTGAGGAACGAGGATTAACGCCGGCAGATTTTGCTATACTATTTCGGTCCATTAAGCGAAGTTATAATCCGCACAATCTTCCCCATCGTCACGTTGAATTTTCAAACGCGCTTAGAGCTGCCGGAATTCCATATACCCTTGAAGCGGAGGGCGGAATATTTGAGCGGCCTCATGCTGTTGCAATACGCAATACAATGGAATTATTGCGAGAGCCGTCTCCAACAAGAGAAGCGATGCGCTCACTATTTGACAGTGAAATCATTGATTGTTTTCCAAGAGCAGACTTTACCAAATTATCACGGGTCATCTCAGATTGGAACTTGTTGATACATACTCCCGCTGGTGGTGCTAGGAGGAAGGTCTATCCGCAAGAATTGTTGCACCAAATCCTAAATGCATTTGGAGTAGAGAGATCTCACTTTGATGATGTGGTTTTACGTGATTTGGGTGTGTTTAGTAAAATAATACTTGATGTTGAGAAGGTCTATGTAAGCATTGATTCTCCATCCAGATATGTAGAAATTCTAAACTTCCTATCAAATGTTGCGGAAACAGGCTATGATGTAAGCACTTTAGATGTGATGGCGCGGCCAGATGCCGTCACGATTTCTACTATTCACAAAATGAAAGGCTTGGAGTACCCGGTCGTATTTATTGTCGATGTTGTCAATCGGCGTTTCCCATCAGATAGAAGCACATATTCCGGCTGGTTGCCGGCAGCCCTAATGACTGACCCGATTGACCGCGGTGCCTACTGTACAACCCGTCAGGATGAAGCGCGACTCTTTTATACTGCCATGACCCGCGCAGAACGATTCTTATACATTACAGGTGCAGCCCAGCAACCTGATGCACAAAAACCTAAGACTCCCTCTGATTTTAAGAGAAGAATTGATAATTTAGGAGTACCATCTGATCCAGCATTACCGAAAAATATTGAGTATATCGTTCAAAAGCGTAGAATTGATGAAACGATCCTGCCGACAAGTTATTCAGATATAAAGGAATATCTTGTTTGCCCAATGGGATATAAATTGAAGAAGCTATTTGGTTTTAATCCGGCCGTCCCGGAATTGTTCGGTTTTGGTCTTACAACGCACACCATTATTGAACGTCTACACCAGCAGCATCCAGACAGTGTCCCCTCACAGCAAGAAGTGGCAGCCTTGGTTGAATCGACATTCCATCTTAAGCACATTTTCCCGAGCAATGATCCAACTCAGCGTCTTGGTCCCTATGAACGGGCATACAATAGTGCATTGGAAATTGCACAAAATTATGTATCAGCTTTTTCACCAGATTTTGAGCGATTGCGTGAGGACGAAGCGAGATTTGAGATAACTATAGGACAAGCTATGGTTTCCGGTGCCATTGATTTATTACTCAAACGCGATGAACATGGTAATATTGTCGATTCTCATGTTATTGACTTTAAGTCGCTAGATGCCCCAGACGATGATACTCCCAATGACTGGATTGATTTGTCCTTACAGGTACAATTATATGCATATGCGGCTAATCAGGTTCTAGGAGAAGATGCAAAAACCGGTTCGGTCCATTTGCTGAAAGAAAGCGGTCCAAGCGCCCGAATAAACATCCCGGTTAATGATACCGCAGTTTCAGCAGCAATTGAAAATATTAGCTGGGCAGTTGACTGCATACTTGATAATGATTTTCCGATGCGGCCCTGTCGAGAGAAGTGCGATAATTGTGACGTGAGACGTGTCTGCCCAAAGACAGCACAGGCTTTCTCCTCAGGAATTGTTCCTCCGCCAATTCACGTCCCCACGGAACAAGGCTCGACACAGATAAAAGCTTTCAGCGAATTTGAGGAATAAAAACATTGGATTAAACGAGTTCTTACATGAAATCATACAGACATAAATTCCTCATTAGCCTAGATCAGTCATTTTGTGTCGAACGATTTTTGTTGACGGAAAAACAACCGATTGCTATAATGACATTGTAAAACCGCGATTACGCAAGCCCCTCGCAAGGGCGGAGGCACATTCGTCCTGAGAAAAGGCTGCATGGCTTTTCAGAGAAATGCGGAGTATCCTGAGGAGATGTTTTGCATGAGAAAAAGCCGCAGGCTTTTTCAGGAAGGCACGAAGTGTCTTTTGCGCAGCCCATGTAAGTTAGTAGATAAGCGTTAGTATACCTATGCCTTGGCGGCAGGATACTGGCGCTTTTTTGTTTTTCTAAAGTGCTGCGTGGAAATGCAAAATTTGTTTTCTGCGCAGAAAGAAGTGGATATGATATGCGGATGAAATTGCCTTTTGGCGGCAAGAACTGAAAGCAGAAACCCACGGCACTGGATCGCCCTCTGGAATGTTTCCTTTTCGCTCCCCGGCCAATCTGAGTCTCCGTCCGCATCGTTAGACCCGAGAAAAACTCCTGTCGCCTTGCCTGTTGTGGGAAAGGGAATCGCATTTTCGCAGACGACGGTGCAGTTTCCGCAAAAACGCCCCTGTGCTTTTGAGAAGTACGGGGCGTTGCTATGTGTCCCGAGTGTTCCGAACTGCCAATTCGGAACGGGAAAGAAATCGAATGGAGTGATAAGTAATGAAAATCTTTTCTATGAAGAAGTCCCTGCGTGCCAGGCGAGGCGCGACGGACGGAAAATCAATAGGGTCTGTTTGGCAGCAGATCCGCACCGAAGCGGCGGCTTCGGTCCGCAATCACCACCTGTCCCCTTTCCGCCGAAGGGGACATCAAGGCGCACCCCATCACCGGGTTCACCCGGCTGCGCTGTCCGCAGACCGCACAGGTCAGGGGCTTTTTCAAGTCCCGGCGGGGTACTTACTGAACAGCTCACAATTTCACATCGCCCGGGTGGTCATGACAGAGATAGAGCCGAAAAACAACTGAAAAGCAGCGGGAAATCCTCTGATTTCAGAACGGGCAGCGGCAGAAACCGGGCGGAAACGGCGTCCCGGTGTCACTGGGGAAAGTGCGCCATAATCAAAAAGGAGGTACCTTTATCAGCAACAGATATCAGACGCTTTATGAGCAAGCCAAGAAGCTGTTCCGGCACAACCGTCAGGGCAGCTTCAAGACAAAGGAGCGGTACTTTGAAGCTTACTGCCGCTTTCTGAAATTTGTCGGAGAAAACTACGGAGTGCAAAAGCTCTCCAATCTCTCCGGCAGACACCTTTCCGCATACATCGCCCAAATGCAAGAAAAGGGACTGGCTGCGAGCACGATCAAGACCGATTTGGCAGCGATCCGTTTTTGGCACGACAAAATCCCAGGCGCCCGGTATGAAGTGCCGGGCAACGACGAATTCCAGTTAGAGCGCCGTAGCTTTGGGGGCGTGAACCGTACATGGAGTGAGACGGAATTTGTCAAGCTACTGGACTTATGCCAGGAAAGAAAGCACTACGAGTATCTCGGCTGCGCCAAAATGGCACGGTACGCCGGGCTGCGAATTCACGAGTGCATGAGGCTCGACACCGCAGCGGCGCGGTTGGCTTTGCGCTCCGGGATTATCACCGTCAAAGGAAAAGGCGGAAAAGTCCGGGAGATTCCGATCAACAAAAAGGTCAAGACGACACTGAAAAACGCTCTGCACCATACCCCGCAGGGGCAGAAACTTTTTGTTCCAGAGGGCAAGGATACCCACATTGCCATCCGAGAGTTGCAGAATTTCATTTCAGTACATCGGGAGGAGATTCGAGATCCCGACTCTACAAGTCCGCTGACCTTTCACGGTCTCAGGCATACCTGTGCGGCGGAGTGGTACAAATCTCTGATTCGGCAGGGTTTCAGCGACAATCACGCTCGCCTTCAGGTTTCCAAGTGGCTGGGGCACGAGCGATTGGATGTGACGCGCATTTATCTGGCCGGAGTAGAAAAGGGGGATTCGCACGATGCGTAAAATTTTCTCCCATTCAAACATACGGGACAAAGCCTCCCCCGTAAGTATTTCTATCTTGAAGCAATCGGGAGGACAGTGATCCGTTGAATTTGATTTTTCACTTGCCCAAGACGGGAAAAGGTCAGCAGGAACTGCAAAAACGGGTGGCTACCGTCCACGCGGAGGTGATTTCGTATTTTCTGCAAAAAATGGACTGTTCGCAGGAACAAAAAGGAAAGCTGTTGCAAAGACTTGAGGAACATTCGCAAGAATAGATAAGACTTCATCTTAGTCAAAAATCAATAAACTGTACAGTTTTTGCACAGGTGAAGAACATACAGATGTAAGCCGTATGATATCTTTCAAAATGTTGGAGGAGCGGGTAATGTAATAATGCAAAAAGATCCGGGGTTTTGAACATCAAAACCCCGGATCTTTTTGTAAATGACCATTTTCTGTGACTGGCTAATGGCACGAAACAGGAAAGTGTGAGAGTATAACGCTCTGGAAAAAACAGAAACCTCAGCCGATGGGTGACAAAGTAAGAAATGATACCCGGAATAGGTGCTCTGCCTTGGTCAGAATGGACATAGACAACAAAGACAGTATATCAAAGTTTTGCTAGGTGGTAGTGTACTACCACCTGTATAGTTTTTGGAAAGGACTTAACATCACGTAAATAATTGGCCTAACCAGCGGTGAAGAAAATGGTTCAAAAAGAACAGATAAATTGTACGCATTGACTTTTCCAATAATTGATCTTCATATAGATACTGTTCAAAGAAATAATAGGGGAAATGATCTGAATTGCGCAATTCTTAAGAAGGAATAGAAGGACTTCGCTTTTGGTAAACCGAGACATAGGATCATTTTTTCTTATTGCAGATAAGCAAAAGCACTTTTCGTAGTTTAGAACATTAAGATGACTTATATAAGTTGATGCAGAAAAACTGCGCACAAAGAAAGATATCTCCAGACATGCAATTTCACTACTTGTTCTTGTGTGTAGATACACCTCTAACCCTTTGAAAAAGACGAACGAAAAAATTATCGGAGTCCGAATAGAAAACATTACCGTCGAGTGCAACCCTTGAATAACCAACAATCTCCATATTTATCCAAGTTGCGCAGCAACATCCTAAAAATTCCGAAATTTGCTTTGAAATATAGTTTGCTCGTTTATCTCTTGAGAATAGTCGCCTTAAATATAATTGCGAAAAAATATCAATCTCGATATCACCTAGCATAGATTCTCGACTTGAATAATGCGTACGTGTAACAATATGTGTCTCATCAAGTTTTTTGGAAGTCGAATCCAATCCCTTTGCTACTATTTTTCTTATACATTGAATTTCTTCGTTAGTTAGTTCTGGTTTGATTTCTGATAATGTTATATAGCAAACAGGCATTATATGCTCCTTTCATAGTTCGATCTCATATAAAACTCCAGATTGATGATAATGAGCCATTGTCCTAACCATTTTCCCTCCGAATTTCTCCACAATGTGTCTTGAAATATCGTTATCACTACGAATCACGCCAAACACAGTCGTAAGACCTTCTTCCTTGCACCTAGAAAATAAATATTTCAATAGTTTAGAGCCAATTCCCTTATGCACATAATCTTTTCCGAGAAAGATTACATATTCTATCTGGTTTTTCTGCTCATCTAATACCTGTAATCCCATCTGGCCTATAAGATTACCATCCATAAATATAGCATGTACACCGAAACCGTACTTTTTATAATGGCCAATGCGGAATTGAAGTAGCGCTTTATAGTACTCTTCAGACATTTCTTTCTTTTCCCATGCAAAATTTTCATCATCTCTACCAAGTTCAACAAATTCCGCTAAATCAAAAATGTTAAATTCTCTTCCAAAAATATTGTCTACATTCCACCCATCTGCTTCAAGAATGTTTTTCGCATAATCTAAATTTTGATTATACCGCTCTGTTGTAAAAAAGCAAGGAAACTTCGTGCTTTGAAACGTTGCAAGTTTAACTTTAACATACTTTCCTAACATGTAAAATGGTACTGTAGTAATATCCCTCAATGTCTTTGGCCACCTTTCTGACCATGCAATACCATTCCAAGCGTAACTCTTTGCTAATGCAAATTGATTCTTTTTTGCATGGACAGTACACCTAATAGATTCAGGAAAAAATTTCCGAATCAAGTCAGTCCACTTCAACATTAGATTAACAGCCGCATATCTTACTGCGGCTTCTTTTGCAATATTATGATAATCATTCCAAATTTTAAGCAAATCCCTTCTAACATCACAGCGATTACTCTTAATTATATTCCATGAATCAATGTCATCATAATCTTTGAGAAGCTTTCTTGAATTCAAGTTCCATTTCATGCCCTGAATAAGATTAAGAAAAAAATCTTCTTGCGCATAATCATTTGAAATAACAGTTTCCAGATGTTGGATCAATTTTGTTATCTCTCCATCTTCATTTGCTCGCTCTATTAAATCCATCAAGTCGATAATGGAAACATCCCCCTGAATGTTCAGCTTATTTCTATAGTCATGTAATCTCCATTGGTACTCTTCTACTTCTATGGGATCTATATAGAAGATATCCTGATATAAGCGACCATCAGAAAGTACGATCGCTTCCGCTCCAAATGGATGAACTTGATATAAGGATTGAATGAGATTATGCAAACGTATTATGAAAGATATTTCGCTAAAATCAATGCGAGCCGCATCATAAGGAACCCGAAACTTGTTCTGGTCCTTAAATGGAAAACCCGGTAATACAAATAGAAGACGCTTTCTTTGCTCAATCAAGGGAAGAATGTGGTTAATAAATTCTGATTCGTCGTTATTGACTGCATTTTTCGATGACCCTATTTGAGGATTGCATAAGAGTCTATAAATGCAATTAGCCATCTCTGAATCAGTATCATCTTTTGGCAGCTCAACTTTCAAAAAATTATCCCATTCACTATTATGCAAAAAATCAGTAAGATATTCGTCTGGAAGAATTATTTCGCCATCTATTTCGGGAGAAAAATATTGAGGTATCTCGGAAGCAGACACCATTATCTCTTCTCGAATAAACTGTTTCAAATTGTCTCTAATCCATTCTTGACTGGGGATATCCCTATTTAGATTGAACTTCTCCAGTTTATACTGAACTGGAGATCTTGACATTGAAGCGTAAGGATCAAATTGAATTATACGTGATGTTCTAAGTCCATATTTGCCTTCAAAACTCTTCCAATATCGTTCAAGTTTGGTGTCTCGATCTTGATTACCTAACGGCTCTACAATGCTATAATTATCAGCCATATATACTTCCTCCGTCATACATCTTCCACAAGTTGAGTAGCTGGCGTTTCGGTGCCTTTGATATCCAATTCAAAAATTGCGAAGGATAGAATGTAAAGGTAGTGATACTTGTAGTATCATTTATTGCTTCAGTTGAACCTTCTACTAATAAATTCCCTTTATCATCCTCAAATCTGTAAATGGTACAAACCACGGAATTCCATTTGCGACCAACGGTTGGAATATTGGACGAATATATACCGTATGTAAAAGTGCCATTAGTACGATTTTGGTTCAACGGTGATACATCGTCCCAATTGCCAAAGATGGTATCTACTTGAAATGTCTTATCTGACAATGAGTTAACGATACTTTTTGAAATGCGAAGAACAGCATTTTTTTCTTCGGCCTTGTGCATGTTAATAGCTTTTGCCATAATAATTGGCATTTCAGTTGAGCCATTCGGAAAACGATGACTTGTAGTAAAAGAAATTGTTTCGGTAAACACTTTTGGTAATAATGTGACAGCTAAAAATTCCGACAATTGAGATGAGGGTGAAGGAGATAAGTATGCTGGAGTACCAAAGCCGGGGTACTCTGCAAAAAGGGGCTCCAGTAATTCTTCTCCTAAAAATCTTGATATAACACGCGTACTTACTTCAATATAACCAAGATTAACTAATTGTGCACATATCTTATTGCTAATTATGCTCAGCATTACGAGTGATTCCTGTTCAAGAATATCAAATTCTTTATTGAACTGACTGATTTCCTCAAGAAATTCCACGTTATCAACATTACCAAGACATTTAGAACCTCTGCGATCAATGCAAACACTAGCATATATCCGTATTCGGTTTCCGATAGCAAATAACTCCTTAGAATAACCTTTTGTACTATTGAAAAAACTTATACTAACAGTCCCGGTTATATCCTTAACAGATATGCCAAAATGATTTTTGCTTCCCCATTTTTTACAAATAACTCCTGTAATACAAACCTGTTCATTTTCGGCGTACTGTGGCAAATTCCTACTTAGTATTGTCTGATAATTGTTCATATTCGTTATCCTCTGCGTCTATTAAAAAGACAATTTATAATTCCTGAATTAATTGACAAATGGCTTGGATTTCCTCTTTACTAGTATAATAATGGGGCGAAATTCGGAAGACATAATGAATTCCATTTTTGGGAAAGAAAATAGGGCAATCCCAATCGCAAATGTAGGAAATAATAAAGTTGTGCTTTTCAAGTCTTTCTTTAACAAGGTTTTCGCTCTGGGGGTTTTTTACATAAAATCCGACCACTCCAGAAGAAGAAACCTCACTTCCCACTAATGAAAGATTAGGATTGTTAACGATAGATTTCCTAATATAATTAGCCTTTTCATATATTTCTTTCTCTGCATTTTCAATGCCAAAGTCTAAATACTCTTGAATAGCGTTCCTCAAGCCTAATAGAGACGCCGTGCTTTTTTCCCATAATTCAAATTGTTTCGCATCTTCTCGAATTTTAACATCTATCACCTCTCCTAATTCATCAAAAACCAAATCTGCAGATGCCAAGTCAATTTGTGGGGTATGAATCGGTGCATCTTTTCTCACATATAAAATACCAGTACCTCGGGGACCTCTCAACCATTTACGACCAGCAGTAATATACGCACAACAATTTATTTGCTGAACATCTACTCTTATCTGCCCTACTGCCTGACATCCATCCACAATATATGTTACATTGTATTTTTTAGCAAGCGCGCCAAGTTCAATAACTGGATTAACAATAGAACCTTGAGCTGCAACATGACTAACAGCCAAAATAGTACCTCCACTTATTAATGCTTGCTCAACATCCTCGAGATTGAAGATTCCTTTATCATCACACTTAACAATTTTAACACCACAACATGTCTTGTTTGCAATGTCATAGATAGTTAGTAGATTGGTTCCATACTCACTCGCTAAAGTAACAATCGTATCAGCCTTAGAAATATTTAACCCGTACATAACCAGATTCCAACCTCGACTGGCACTATCAATAAATGCTATTTCGTCCTTTGAGCGGGCGTTTAATAAATTAGCAGCAAGTGAGTAAAATTGATTCACCTCATCACTTTTAACATTAGCGGCTGCATATCCGCCAATCTTCATTTCAAGGGCCATATGATCAAGCACAGTTTTATAGGTTGCAGGACTCATTATTCCTGCGCCTGCATTATTAAAATACATATACTCCATTTTTACACCTCCAAAACATCAATTGCTTTTGCTACAGCGATCCCTAATTCCCTCAGCTTCCAGACTGTGGGTTCCGTTCTATTATCAATGATCATCCCTCTTAGCTCCAAGTCCCTAACCGCATTTCTCAAATCTATTTCTGGAACATTAACCTTTTTTGAAATTTCTGTAGCAGATAGCGTACCATTTTTTTCTACAAATAGACATCTTACAATCTGAACTTGAACACTATTCAATCCTTTAATAGAACTGTTAAGCACTATTAATCGATTTCTCTCATTATCATCATCCGTTTTTATAGCTGAAGCCAGAATTTTAGCGAATAATTTATCTAATTCTGGATCGGTATAAACTAATTGTTGAATAATAGAGACAACAGAATCTGCCCATTCTGGCTTTTCTAACAGTTCCTGAAGTATATCTTCTTCTTCTCTTCCTGAGCTTGCAAATGCTTCTTCTACAACACTTGTAATCCGCGCTTGACGCCTTTCATACCATGAACTAATCAATAGGTGAGTCAATTTCACAGTAGGTGTCATGATACCTCCAACAACTGCCCCCACAGGACCGCCAATTGCAAAACCTACCAAAGAGCTAGCCGCAGACAGTGCAATATTTGTTGTTTCAGAAGATATAATATCTTTTTCATTCATTTCACATACCTCTCCTTTTGTTGAAAAAAATACATATTCAACTTTTTATTTTGAATAAACAAAAATCTAGTTACATCTTTATAGAAAAGGTTTTCAATAGAGTTATCATCGCATGGAAGAACCCGTATATTGCCTTCAAACCATTGTGAAAAACAAGGGGACGGACTGATCATTTTATTGTGTGCATCCCTTAAAAATGGTAGTTTTTATACACTATAGTTTTACTATATATTATTGTTATTATATATCTTTACAAATATAAATACATTATAACCTGTAGGTTTTATAAATTCAAGAGGAATGTCGATTTTTGTAGAAAGATATCTAATGGCATACAAGCAATGGGAGGATTGTCCTCCGCAAACCCTTTGCCCATTCCCGGTGTTTTTTACTTCTTCCCGTCATTTTCCCTGTCGCCTCTTCCCATTCGGATATGGTCATAAATCGACCCGATATACTTCGAACATGGCGAAGCGTGTATTTGCCTCCAAACTGTCTTCGCATTTCTAAAGCAAGATCAAAATAGTCGCTCCAATCGGGGTGGCGCTCCTCTGATACATAATTGATGATATAGTAGCCCTTTCGATCTGCTTGCGACGATACCCTCGTGATGATAATAGGAAATCCCAGGCGGACGGCTGTTTCCTGTGCTACAGTTTTCAAAAGCGCAGTGCGACTCTCCACCGCTGCTTGTTCAGCTGTTTTCCTTGCTTTTGCACGGTTTGCTTTGGCTCGCTTATTTTCTTTATCCCTCTGTCTATTTGCTTGTTTCACCCAAAAGGGATACTCCTCGAACTTTTTCAGGAACTGGCAGTTTTTCTCAAGACACTTGTGCTTTTCAAACAGCTTCACCGTAACATATCCCGGATGCGCCCGATGGTGGCAAATCCCCACAATACTGTGTATGTCCACCACGGCTTACCGTCCCGTCCATCATAGCAATTTTGCGGTAACGGAGACCTTTTCGAATATATTTAGCGTCAATTTCTCTCATACGAAGACCACACTATTTGTGAGTCCGCAAAGAACCTCTCTCTATCCCGCTACCCGATACTTGATCCTCGCCCCGTACTTTGCGGAAGAGAGAAGACCTAAGTCCTGAAACTTTAGGACAAAACAGATTTCCAGAGCTTTGTTTTCTTTCCTGTGATCTTGCTATCTTTCACGGCCTTTTCATATGCGATTAAGGTTTCCAGCGGGGTCGAACCTTCCTTCAGCTTGTTGTAAACATTGTCGATGAAATACAGTAGGAACGGCGTCACATCGATTCTGCCACTGTACTTCCTGTTATCTTCCACAGCCGCAAGAGCATCATAATATGCCTTGCGGCTTTTTCGATTTGACTGGAAAAAAGAATAAACAATGCTGACTGATACCCCTTTTGAATCAAAAACCACAGATGAACCAGCCGAGCCATTCTTCCGTTGCCGCTAAAATACGGATGAAGAAATTGAAGATAAAAATGAACAATCGAGGCTTTCAGAAGATCGTTAATCTTGTCCTCGCACTGAATGAGCTCAAGTAGCACCTTCATGAACCCCTGTAAGGTTTCCGGGTCCACTCCGGGATGGTTTTAGCGATCGCCGACAACGTAAAACTTTTTGTGTCCGTATAGATAGTCTTCCTCCCATTTCAAATCGTCGGACAGAAAATCATTCACCGTCATCAGATAGAGCCGATGCAGATTTTCTTCCGTAATTTTGTGAGCGGGATCGGCAATAAACTCGAACCCATTTTTGAGCCCGACAATTCTATTCTCCTGTTCGTCCTTCGGTGCCATTCCCTTGAGAATTCGGCGCACACTATCCCGGTTGACGTTAATGTGATCAATCGCCAAGGTTGCAACAATTTCGTCCTCAATCGCTTTGATGCCATAACGCTGATTCTGTAGTTGCAGCAGCAGTTTTACAGAGCTCTGACTGATCGCTCCGCGAGGTTCAAGATAGACAACATTTTTACCCCAAAAATCGAAAAGGGGTAATGAAATATAATACAGTTCCTCTAAGGTCTGCAAAAAGTCCGAAAAACTTCTTCGTATTTAGATTCCATTCTCGAATAATTCGCAAAGTTATCGTCCCAAAGCATTTCCGTGAATTTCTTAATGTCCATACCGTCCTCCGATAATTATTAGGATCAATTAGTATCAGAATATCGTTGACGCGAAAAAAATGTCAAGGTATTTCTCTCAAGAACGATCTCTCGTCTATACCGTTACACAGAAATCTCTTCCACATTTTCTTCGCTATCCTTATCCTTCCCTGCTCCCATTACCTGACAGAATAGAGTTTATCAGTGATATTTCGGCAGGTTTTTGTCTATATCATAAATCTGCCGAAATTTTGTTGACTGTACAGCTCATTTCGGCTATAATATGAATAAACCCAAAAATTGCCGAAATAATCTTACAGGTGGTGCTTTTATGAAATACATTCGCAGACATATGGAAAACCGCATCTTGGAATTGAGCAAATCCTACTCTGCCATTCTGCTGACCGGACCTCGGCAGGCAGGAAAAACGACTATGCTGCGGGAGCTGGCAGAGAAAGAAAACATCGGACGGAGCTATGTGACGCTGGACGACCTCGCAGAGCGGGACATGGCAAAGAATGACCCTGCCCTGTTCTTGCAGCTTCACAAGCCGCCTGTTCTCATTGACGAGGTTCAATATGCGCCTGAGCTGTTCTCTTATCTCAAAATTCACATTGACCGGCATCACAATCCCGGTGATTTCTGGCTGACCGGCTCGCAAATGTTCCGTCTCATGCGCGGCGTGCAGGAATCTCTGGCAGGTCGTGTTGCGCTTTTGCATATGTCCCCCATGTCCCAGCGGGAGATTATCGGTGCGCCCTGTGTGCCGTTTACAACAGATCTAAATCAGCTTCTCTTGGAGAAAAATCAGATCCAACCCGTCACCACCCCAGAACTGTTTCGGCGAATTTGGAAAGGTTCTATGCCGGGTCTCATCAGCGGACAGTACGATGACCGAAATGTCTTCTATTCGTCCTATCTTTCCACCTACATGGAGCGAGATGTGCGGGAGCTTTCGGGCAGCGTAGACGCTCTGAAGTTCAATCGCTTTGTCACTGCCGTTGCCGCCCGCTGCTCCCAGCTTTTGAACTACAAAGCATTGGCCGACGATGCAGATATCGACATTTCAACCTCAAAGGCATGGATCAACATTCTGGAAACGCTGGGGATCATCTTCCTGCTGCACCCCTACTCCAACAATATCCTCAAGCGCACGATCAAAACTCCGAAAGTGTATTTTTACGACACTGGTCTGGTTTGCTATCTGACCCGCTGGTCCTCCCCGGAAGTAGCCGAAAGCGGTGCCATGAGCGGCGCTCTGCTTGAGAATTTCGCCATATCGGAGATCATGAAAGGCTATCAGAACGCAGGACTGGAGCCGTACCTCTATTTCTATCGTGATCGTGATTCTAAGGAAATCGATGTGATCTTAGAGAGCGACGGGAAGCTCTGCCCTCTGGAAATTAAGAAAACCGCCACGCCCGACAAACGCCTGACTCGTGTTTTCGGCGTCATCGACAAGTCCCCTCTGCAGCTTGGCACAGGCGCTGTTCTCTGTATGGCAGAACAGCTCAGTGCCTTTGACAGCAACAACCTGATCGTACCGATTTGGATGGCATGAGGTTTTGAAGTCTTTCCCACATTTTCCTTGTCATTCTCACCCTTCCCTGCTCCCACTGTTTGACGGTGTGAAGTCTTATGGAAAGTTTTTCGGCAAGCTGGCTTTGTGTCCACCCGCACTGCTCCCGCAGGGCTTTCAGCGTTTTGGTCTGATTACAGAGGAACAGATTGTACTCGTCCAGAAGTGTCTCTGTCGGAATTTCCAGCAGATCGGCGATCCGCCGGATTTTGTCGATGGGATAATAGTCCCTGTTTCCGCTTTCATAGTCGATATAGGTGCTTTCATTGATCCCTGCGTATTCCGCCACTTCCCGCTGGAGCAGGGATTTTTGATAGCGGTAATACCGCAGCTTGTCCGCTGTGGTTGTTAGCATCTCTGGTTTGGGATATTGGAGATTGAACTTCTCGGCATCAACCAGTTTTTTCGGACGGAGAAATGGAAAACTGTGAACTGCCAGCAAAGTGCAAATTGTCTGCCCATTTTTCCGCTTGGAAAGCACATAAGAATCGCCGCTGATTTGGTACGCAAAATGCCATTTCGGTTTTTCCGTCAAAAAGGGAGTATCTTTTCCCTGTTCCGACTCCAAAAAGTCCGCTATGTGAGAATAGTATTTTCTATACACCTTGACGCGTAGCTGGACAGCTTGATTCCCTTGTCGGCGTTGAAGCTGTCCACGGCCTTGATGAGCCCGATGGTGCCGATGGAAATTAAGTCTTCCTGATCGTTCTGATTTGCGTAATATTTTTTGATAATATGCGCCACCAGCCGCAGGTTGTGTTCGATCAGCTTGCGCCGGGCGGCTTCGTTTCCCTGTGCCATTTCTTCCAGACATTTTTTCTCCTCTTGCGCGCTGAGGGCTTTCGGGAACGTCCCCCCGCCTGTGACGTGCAGGAATAGATAGATGATCCCCGATAGAAAGTCCAGAATTTGCGTCAAAAACATAGCTTTCCCCCATTTCCCGTGTGCGTGGTACTGCTCCCAATATGTATGACCCGCCCCGCCGGAAACTGCCTGTACCCTTGGATTTTCCTTTTGGAGAATGGGCGGCTGTCAAACTTTTCTCAACAAAAAAGCGGGAGGGACAAACCCTCCCGCCGTAAAGGCCGGATTTCAGTTGACAAATACAAGAAATTCAAGCATAATTTCCATATGGAAGATAGGAAAAACAGAGAAAGGATGATCGCACTATGGCAGAACTATCTATTCAAGATTTTATGGAAATGGAACAGCAGTCGAAGCTGCGGCGCTACCGGGAGCTCAACGAGCATGTGATCAAGGGAAAAACATTGTTGGCGGGCAGCTCTCTGATGGAGAATTTCCCCGTCAACGAAATGCTGATGTCCAGAGGCAATACGAAAACCGTTTACAACCGGGGGATCGGCGGAATGGTGCTGGATCAGTACATTGAGAATGTCCAAACCGTCATTCTGGACTTGGCTCCCTCGAAGCTGTTTATCAACATCGGCACCAACGACTTGAGCTTGCCGGGGGATACGATAGGAAATATCATCGTCAAGTACCGCCGGCTGCTGCAAATCGTCATGGAACAACTGCCGGACTGCAAGATCACCCTGCTGGCCTACTATCCCCGCACCGCCGGAACGCCTGTGCCGCCGCCCATTCCGGGGATGATTGCCAGAACCCAGGAAAACGTGAATCTGGCCAACGAAAGGTTGGAAAAATTGGCCCGGGAGATGGGTCTCGATTTCCTGAACTTGAACGCCGCCGTCTCCGGCCCCGACGGTTTTATGGACCCGGCCATCGCCACGGACGACATCCACTTCTCTCCTGCGGGCTACGAGCGCGTTCTCGACTTGTTAGAGCCCTATCTTTGAGATTTCCGGCGGCGCACAATTGCTGTCTTTACTGCGCGGTAGGCTACTGCCGCCAGTAAGGAAAGGGCCATCGTGACCAGCGGGATGAAGTAGAATCCCGGCTCCACCGTGCCCCACCGCACATGGCTGAAGTACACGCCCCGCACCTTGTCCAGCATGAAGATGTGCACGATGTAAACGGAAAGGGCGTACTTCCTACCCGCCGCAGCTATGGCTTTGACAACTTTACCGGCGTGCTCCATGGGATGCTGTAAGGCGAAAATCAGCAGAACGAAAGCCGTCACGATAGATGACAGATAAATCTCTTTCGTGCCCAAAAGCCCATACTCTCCCAGACAGATACCGAAAAGCACTACCAGAAGCATTGCCAGCACCGGGGGATTCAGCTTGATTTCCAAGAGCTTACTGCCTCGCAACAGTTTGCCGAACAGGTAGAACGGCATCCCCATCAGCAGGAAATTTCGGTAGTTTTGATAGGGAAGCTCCCTGTGGAGCAGGGTGGTGTTGATATGGTAATAGGAAAGTCCCGCTATCAGCAGCACTGCGGCCACGGCCGAAACAATGGCCCTGCCGTGTTTCATCTTCTGCAATCGGGAAAGCAGCAGATGGTCCAAAATCACCACGTACAGCAGCGCAGACAAAAACCATAAATGGCCTGCCACCGAGGATTCCCCCGACCAGAAAAAGGTCCAAAAGGCGTTCAACGTGAACTTTTCCTCGAAAAAACCGGGCAGATACCGCCCCGCCGCCGCGTCCAGCATACGGTAAAGAAAATACCCGATATTGGAAGCGACCGTCAAAAACAGCAGCTTTTTGATCTGCCTGACACGCCGCGATTTGTCAAAGGCTGCAGCAAAGTAGCCGGAAACCATAAAAAACAGGGGCACTGCGAACCGGGCCATGGCAGTCAGTTCTTCCCCCAAAGGGTGGCCGCTGCCGCTGAAATTGTGCAGGCTGATGATGCAGAACGCGGACACGATCCGCAAAATGTCCACACAGTTATTTCTCTGTGAGTTTTCCACACCCACACTCCTTTCCCAGGGAGAACATTTTCACCCTTATCGTAGCAAAATCGGAGATTCCTGTCAATTCCGGGCGCAATAAATCATCGTCCCATTGACAGCAGACGGCCCATTTTTTACAATATTCTCAGACAACACAGAAAGGGGTTTTGGCAATATGAGGATCCTGTTCATCGACATCGACACGCTGCGCCCGGATCACATGGGGTGCTATGGCTACCACCGGAACACCACCCCCAACATGGACCGCATCTGCGGGGACGGCGTGCGCTTTGATAACTATTACTGCAGCGACGCGCCCTGTCTGCCCTCCCGGGCCGCGCTGGTCAGCGGGCTGTTCGGCATCCGAAACGGCGCAGTGGGCCACGGCGGTACCGCCGCTGACCGCCGTCTGACAGGACCGGGCAGAGGGTTCCGGGATTCGGTGGACGATAACAATTTCCACAACATTTTCCGCAGGGCGGGGATGTATACCGCTTCCGTCAGCACCTTTGCGGAGCGGCATTCCTCCTGGTGGTTCAACGCCGGGTTCAACGAGTGCCACAACGTAGGCGGTCACGGGCTGGAATCCGGCGAAGCGGTGCTCCCGGTGGCCATGGACTGGCTGAACCGCAACAGGGACCGGGACAACTGGTTTTTACACGTGCATTTCTGGGATCCCCACACTCCCTACCGTGCCCCGGCGAATTTTGGGGACCCCTTTGCCGATGACCCGCTACCTGCGTGGCTGAATGAAGAAACGCTGGAGCTGCATAAAAAGCACGTGGGGCCACACTCCCTCAACGAGTTGAACATGTACGATGACAACGGGGTTCCCGGTTGTCCCCGGATGCCCGGCAGCGCCTCCGATATGGCCGGTCTCCGCAAGGTCATCGACGGCTACGACACCGGTATCCGGTATGCGGATCATCTGGTGGGACAGCTTGCCGACCTCCTGCGGGAACAGGGCATCTACGACGACACCGCCATTATCATCACCTCGGACCACGGGGAAAACATGGGTGAGTTGGGCATTTACTGCGAGCACGGTACGGCGGATCACGCCACCTGCCATATCCCCTTCATCATGAAATGGCCGGGGGGCCAAAAGGGCATTTCGGAAAATTCCCTTCACTACAATCTGGACCTGCTGCCCACTGCGGCGGATTTATTGGGCGTTCCCCGCTGCGGCAACTGGGACGGCGAAAGCTTTGCCAAGGCGGTCATGGACGGGATTCCGACCGGCAGAGACTATCTGGTGCTTTCCCAGATGGCCCATGTGTGCCAGCGCTCCGCCCGGTTCGGCGATTGGCTCTATGTCCGCACCTACCACGACGGCTTCCATCTCTTTGATGACGAAATGTTGTTCAACATTACGGAGGACCCCCACGAACAGCGCGATATGAAGGGGCAGTATCCCGAACTTTGCGCCCGGGGCGCCAAGCTCATTCTGGATTGGCACGACGAGCAGATGTTGAAAACCGACGGACAAGTTGACCCCATGCTCACCGTGCTCAAGGAGGGCGGCCCGTTCCATGCTTCAAACAATAATTTAGGACCATACCTGAAACGGCTGGAAGAAACCGGCAGAAAAGAAGGAGCGGAAAAGCTTCGGGTACGACATCAGAAGTAGTTGAAAATGACCCTGAGGGATCTCCTCAGGGTCATTTTATCTTGCCTGCAATGCCGCTGCAATTTGCCGCAGCCGGGGCAGGGCGTACTCAAAAAATTCCCGATAGGCGGAACAGAAATAATTTTTGCTTTGCCCTTCCATATGAAGCGGCTCCCGGTCACGGCAGCATCCGCCGCGACAAAGGGCAAAATACGGGCAGGCTTTGCATTCCTCCATGCCCTGCACCGACCGTTCCAAAAAGCTTCGGGCAGTGCTTTTTTCCGGAAATATCCCGAACTCGTCTTCCTGTACATTTCCCAACTTCCACTCATCCAGACAGTAGAAATCGCAGGGATACACGGAGCCGTCCGACTCCAACACGTGCTGGATGGTACAATGCCCCCACAGCGTACAGCTTTCCGGCCTGTGCCCCAGCAGAATGCCAAGCAAATTCTCAAAATACCGGATATAGATGAAATTCCCGGCGGTCACGTCACGGTACCAGAGGTCAAACAGCGTTTTCAGGAATTTTCCGTATTGTTCCGGCGTCAGGGAGTACGGAGACGAGCCCCGCTCCTCCCCCAGCGGATCGAGACAGGGGATGTACTGCTGGTACAGCAGCCCGGAGCGCCGGTAGAAATTGTAGATTTTTGTGATGGAATCTGCCGCCTTGCCGGTGATGACCGTCAACACGTTAAAGTCTACCTGATGGGCACGGAGAAGCTGAGCGGCCCGCAAGGCTCTGGAATAGGTGCCTTTCCCTTCTGTGTCCAGACGGTTCCGGTCGTGTACGTCTTTCGTTCCGTCAATGGAAAGCCCCACCAGAAAGTGATTTTCCCGCAGGAATTCCGCCCATTCCTCGTCGATCAGCAATCCGTTGGTCTGAAGGGCGTTGGTGATTTTCGCACCGTGAACATTATATTTCTTTTGCAGCTCCACCGCCCTGCGGAAGAAATCCAGCCCCCGCAGAGTGGGCTCGCCGCCCTGAAAGCCGAAGGAACATTCCCGGGTGGCGTATTGCAGCGCTTTTTTGATCAAAATTTCCAGCGTCTCCTCGGACATCAAGCCGTAGGAGAAGGTATCGCGGTTCTTTTGCTCGTCGTGGTAAAAACAGTAGCTGCACCGCATGTTGCAGCCGCCGGAAGCGGGCTTGAGTAAGAGATTGAGAGAAGGCATGAACAGACTTCCTTTCCGGTAAAGCGGTCAAAAGACGGAATACAAAAGCACCCCGGCGACCCCCGCTCCCGCCATGACGTAGATGGGATTCACTTTCCACTTTCGCAAAACAAACAGCCCGGCCCCAAAAAGTACCGCCGAAATGGGGTTGATCCCGCTGAGATCCCCGGGGATCGTCCTCTGTCCGAAAAATGAAAGGATGATAAGGGAAATGCCGGCGGAGGCGATCATGGCAACCACTGCCGGGCGAAGTCCCTGCAACACGCCCTGCACCATGGCAAGCCCCCGAAAACGGTAATACAGATAAGCCAGCGCCGTGACGATCCCGCAGGAGGGCAAAACGCACCCGACTGTCGCGACAATGGCTCCGGGGATCCCCGCTGTCTGTATCCCCACAAAAGTGGCGGAGTTGATGGCGATGGGCCCGGGCGTCATTTCCGCGATGGTCATGATGTCCGCGAACTGTGTCATCGTCAGCCATTGGTGCAGATCCACCGCCTGATGCTGGATCAGCGGCATGGCCGCATACCCGCCCCCGATGCTGAAAAGTCCGATTTGAAAAAAGCTCCAGAAAAGCTCTAAATAAATCATTTCGCAGACACACCCCCCTTTCTTCGGAGATAGGTGTCGACAGCCCCGACAACGCCGCAGAGCAGAAGGACCAACATGATATTGGCGTGGAAAAAGCAAACCGCAACAAAGGACAGAAGCAGGACAACGATGGGGAGAACCCTCCTTTGTTTGACGATCCCGGTCCCCATGGTGATGACCACATCGCAGATGACTGCGGCGACCCCGGCCAGCATACCGGTCATGGCCATGTCGATAATGGGGTTGTCCCGGACAGCGGCATAGAAAAACGAAATGACCGAAATGATTACAAGGGGCGGCAGAATCGTGCCCAGCACAGCCAGAAAAGCGCCGAAAATGCCGGCCACATGATACCCCACTAAGATGGAGGCGTTAACTGCGATAGCGCCGGGCGAGGACTGAGCAATGGCGGTGAGATCCAGCATTTCCTGTTCTTCGATCCAATGCAGCTCCTCCACAAACTTTTTTCGCATCAGCGGAATGATGACAAATCCGCCGCCAAAGGTGCAGGCGCTCAATTTCAAAGTGGAAAAGAACAAGCGCCGGTATACATTCTTTTTGCCGTCCATGCGATCTCACCTCCCAGTATGTTCCCATTATATCACTTATTCTCAAATCCTGTAAATGCCCTGCGGGGCAGGACAAAAAAGATTGGCGCTTATTTTAAAAAAGGACTGGAACAAACGGAAAAAACGCGCTATACTTGTAGGCAATGCAAGGAAGAAAGGCGGCGATGGATCATGGTCATGGATATGACCACCGGCGATCCTATCAAGCGGATTTTGAAATTTTTTCTGCCCGTGATGCTGGGAAATCTGCTGCAGCAGTTTTACAGCATGGCGGACAGCATCATCGTTTCCCGGTATTTGGGCGTGGACGCCTTCTCCGGCGTCAGCGCCACGGGGTCTCTCAATTTCCTGATTTTGGGCTTTGCGCTGGGGCTGTGCTCCGGCTTTGCGATCCCGGTCTCTCAGGAGTTCGGCGCGGGAGATTACAGCGCTATGCGCAGGTGCTTTGCCAACGGCATTATCATGGCTGCCGTGATCGCAGCAGTGATGGCGGTTGTCACCGGGCTGCTCTCCCCTCAAATTCTCCGGTTGATGGGCACGCCGGAGAACATCTTTCCCTATTCCCTCACCTACATCCGGCTGATCTTTTTCGGCATTCCCGCCACGGTGCTGTACAATCTGCTTTCGGGAGTGCTCCGCGCTGTGGGAGACGGCCGCACGTCCCTCTATATGCTGTTGTGCAGTACGGTTTTGAATATCATTCTCGACCTGCTGTTTGTGGTGACCTTCAACATGGGCATTGCCGGGGCGGCAGCGGCGACAGTGCTGGCACAGTTGGTTTCCGGCCTGCTGTGCATGGGAATGATTTATTGGAAATTTGACATTCTGCATATCCAAAAGGACGAATGGACTGCCAACGCCAAGATCATGAGACGGCTGCTGGGCATCGGCGTTCCCATGGGACTGCAATTCTCTGTGACCGCCGTGGGTTCCACCATTTTGCAGGCCTCCGTCAACTCTCTGGGGTCTCAGGCAGTGGCGGCCGTAGGCGCAGGCGCGAAGGTGCAATTTGTCTTTACCACACCGCTGGAGGCCGTGGGCGTGACCATGGCCACCTACTGCGGACAGAATTTGGGAGCGCGCCGCTTTGACCGGGTACGTGTGGGCGTGCGCAGGATCACGCTGATTTCTTTCTTCTACTGCATTTTCGCCTTTGCGGTCCAGTCCTTTGTGGGCAGATGGATCGCGCTGCTGTTTATCGACAGCAGCGAGGTGCAGATCCTGGACATGGCCACCCACTACCTGAATATCATGGTGGCCACTTCGTTCCTGCTGGCTATCGTACTGATCTACCGCAACTCCATTCAGGGCCTGGGCTTCAGCCGCGTAGCCATGTTTGCCGGTCTGATGGAGCTGGTCGGCCGGGTTTTCGTTGCTTTGGTCCTTGTCAAAGCCATGGGCTTTAACGGCGCTTGTTTTGCCAATCCCACAGCTTGGCTGTGCGCGGATCTTTTCCTGCTGCCGGTGTACTTCTGGAGCGTGAAACGGCTGGAAACGCAGGAGGCCAAGGATAAATAGCAGTACGCAAAAAGACAAACCTTCTGCAAAGATTTTCCTTGCAGAAGGTTTTGTTTTTTATCTTTACCGAAAAATACGTCCACCGGGTTTTCCGTAAGAGCTCATTCTTTGTTCTCCGCTCTCTCCACCGCAGCCCCGATAAATCCCAGAAACAGCGGATGGGGCTTATTGGGGCGGCTCTTGAATTCCGGGTGGTACTGCACGCCCACATAAAAACTGCGGTCACTGAGCTCCACGGTTTCCACCAGCCTGCCGTCGGGGGAAATGCCGCTGAGGGTAAGACCTGCCGCTTCCAGCCGCTCCCGGTAGTCGTTGTTGAATTCATAGCGGTGACGGTGGCGCTCGGCGATTTCAGAAACACCGTAGCAGCGCTCCATGGTCGTGCCGGCTTTGATCACGCAGGGATACGCTCCCAGCCGCAAAGTGCCGCCCTTGTCGATCTCGTCGCTCTGGCCGGGCATAAAATCGATAACCTTGTTTTTACAGAGCTCGTCGAACTCGCCGGAGTTGGCGTCCGCCAGTCCGGCCATATTCCGGGCATATTCGATCACCGCGATCTGCATCCCGAGACAGATGCCGAAATAGGGAATGTTTCGCTCTCTGGCATACTTGGCGCTCAGGATCATTCCCTCGATCCCCCGGCTGCCGAAGCCGCCGGGGACGATCATGCCGTCCAGCCCGGAAAGAAGCTGTTCCAACCTGTCCGCCTTGATTTGCTCGGAATCGATCCAGCGGATATCGATCTGTACCCCATGGGCAAATCCCGCGTGGCGGAGGGCCTCCGCCACGGAGAGATAGGCGTCGTGCAGTCCCACATATTTTCCCACAAGGCCGATAACCACCGATTTTTCCAGTTGCCGGGTACGCTCCACCATCTCCACCCATTCCGTCAGGTCCGGCACAGGCGCGGGGATACCCAGCTCCCGGCAGACCACCCCGGAGAAATTGGATTGTTCCAGCATCAGCGGAGCCTCGTACAAATTTGGCAGGGTGATGTTTTCGATGACGCAGTCCGGCTGCACGTTGCAGAACAGCGCGATCTTCTGGAAGATGGATTCCTCCAGCGGCTCGTCACAGCGCAGCACAATGATGTTGGGGTTGATCCCCATGCCCTGCAGCTCTTTGACAGAATGCTGGGTGGGTTTCGATTTGTGCTCCTCTGAACCCCTGAGATAAGGCACTAATGTCACGTGGATAAACAGGCTGTTGCCTCTCCCCTGCTCCAAGGAAATCTGACGCACGGCTTCCAGAAAGGGCTGGGACTCGATATCGCCGATGGTGCCGCCGATTTCCGTGATGACCACGTCGGCGTTTGTCTTTTTCCCCACACTGTACACGAATTCCTTGATCTCGTTGGTGACGTGGGGGATCACCTGCACGGTGGAGCCTAAATATTCCCCCCGGCGCTCCTTATTGAGCACATTCCAGTAGACCTTTCCGGTGGTGAGATTGGAAAACTTGTTCAAGTCCTCGTCGATAAAACGTTCATAATGTCCCAGGTCCAGATCGGTCTCCGCGCCGTCCTCGGTGACGTAGACTTCCCCGTGCTGATAGGGGCTCATAGTGCCGGGATCCACGTTGATATAGGGGTCCAGCTTCTGAGCCGCCACCTTCAGTCCCCGGGCTTTCAGCAGTCTCCCCAGAGAGGCCGCGGTAATCCCTTTCCCCAGGCCGGAGACCACGCCGCCGGTCACAAAAATATACTTTGCCATACTTTTTCTCCCGATCCTTTCCATTCCGATTTCTCTGTAAACCGTGAAATATTATAGCGCCGATCAATTTCCCTGTCAACAGAATTTTGCAATTTCGTTTTTAAAATCTTGCATAATCCATGCGTTTTATTCAAAATGTCTTAATAAATTGCAGGGTTATAGTTAATTAACTTGCAAATAGAAAAAATGTGACATCTCTCCCCCGCCGGAAAGGGACAGAGCTCAGAGTTGACAAATAGCGGAAGATGAAACATAATTTCTATAGCGTGACAAAATCTCAGACAGTCCGGAGGTGCACAATATGGCAAATCAGCAAACACTGTTTGACAACGAGGGGATGCAGCCCCTGGCGGCAAGATTGCGCCCGCAAACATTGGAGGAATTCTGCGGACAGAAGCACCTTCTGGGCGAAGGGAAGGTTTTGCGCAAGCTGATCGAAAGCGATCAGATCGGCTCTATGATCTTCTGGGGGCCTCCCGGCGTGGGGAAAACCACACTGGCCCGGATCATCGCCAACCGCACCAAGGCGGATTTTATCGACTTTTCGGCGGTGACCAGCGGAATCAAAGAGATCAAGCAAGTTATGGAGCAGGCGGAGAAAAGCCGGCAATTCGGAGGAAAAACCATCTTGTTCGTAGATGAGATCCACCGCTTCAACAAGGCCCAGCAGGACGCTTTTCTGCCCTTTGTGGAAAAGGGCAGCATCATCCTCATCGGCGCGACTACGGAAAATCCGTCCTTTGAGGTCAACGGCGCGCTCCTCTCCCGCTGCAAGGTATTCGTCCTGCAGGCGCTGAAAACAGAGGAATTGACAGAGCTTTTGAGCCGCGCCATCACCGATCCCCGGGGCTTCGGCGGGCAGGAAATCGAAATGCCCCGAGAGCTCCTGGAAATGATCGCGAATTTTGCCAATGGCGATGCACGGAGTGCTCTTTCCACGCTGGAAATGGCCATACTGAACGGAGAACAGACAGGCAAAAAAACCATCGTCACTCGAGAAACCATCGAGCAGTGCACCTCCAAAAAGTCCCTGCTCTACGACAAGTCGGGAGAGGAACACTACAACCTGATTTCGGCGCTGCACAAATCCATGCGGAATTCCGATCCCGACGCCGCCGTCTACTGGCTGGCCCGGATGCTGGAGGCGGGAGAAGACCCGCTGTATATCGCAAGACGTGTCACACGGTTTGCCAGCGAAGATGTGGGATTAGCCGATCCCCGGGCGCTGGAGCTGGCCGTTGCCGCCTATCAGGCCTGCCATTTTATCGGCATGCCGGAATGCACGGTGCATTTGACGGAGGCGGTGGTCTACCTGTCTGTCGCGCCCAAGTCCAACGCCCTGTATGTGGCATACGAAACCGCGAAAAAGGACGCTCTCACCATGTTGGCCGAGCCCGTCCCGCTGGTGATCCGCAATGCGGTCACCGGTTTGATGAAAGATCTGGAGTACGGCAAGGGCTATCAGTACGCCCACGATACGGAAGAAAAGCTGACGAATATGCAGTGCCTGCCCGACAGCCTGGTGGGAAAGGAATACTACCACCCCACCGAGGAAGGCGTGGAGGGCAGGATCAAATCCCGCCTTGCCGATATCAAGAAGTGGAAAAAGGAGCACGGCAACTGAATTTCACACAGAAAGCCCCCTGATCACTCAGGGGGCTTTCTTGTCGGAAAATATTTGGCGTTACATGATCTTGCGGAACAATGCCTTGAAATCCTCCACGCCGGCTTCCTTGGGATTGCCGGGAGCGCAGGCGTCGGCGGCAGCGGACTGGGCCAGGAATTCCAAATCTTCCTCTTTCATGGCCTCCAGCTTGGTGGGGATGCCCACGTCCACGGACAACTGACGGACCGCGTCAATGGCGGCCTTGCGGTAAGCGGCCTGATTCATGCCGGTAGTGTCCACGCCCATGGCCTCGGCGATATGCTTGAACTTTTCACCGGTGGCTTCCTGATTGTATTCCATAACGATGGGCAGCATCATGGCGCAGGCCACGCCGTGGGGCGT
>JAFLRP010000092.1 GCA_022511515.1 Acutalibacter sp. | reverse complement strand
CGCCGCGCCGCCGCTTATATTGAGCGAGGATAGCTTCTCAAAAAAATCCTCGCTTGCACAGGGGGATATTGCACCTTACAGGTAGAAGTAGCATATCTGCAAGGGAGAAATACAAGTTCTTATAGCCGTAGAGATAGGAAAATCTCTGCGGTTTTCCTTTTGCCCCTTTTCATCAGGAAGCAGGATAAGCCTGTTCCTCGCATTGGCTGTCGCAGCCCGCCCCGATCTGAAGTTTTCTCAAAAAATTTCAGATCGGAGGAACATAAAGTGTCGTACAACCACGGCAGAGAAGAAAGAAAATGGCGGCTCTGGAAAGAATCCGAGGAAAGGCAACTGCGGGAATTGGGCGTTGACGAAGACACGATTGAGCAGCTTCGCGTTGAGGACAGAGCCGTGTTTAATTCTGACAGGCGCTTCTATACGCACCAGCAGGAAGCGGGTACATATCTTGAAACACTCGCAGAGAGCGAAAGCCATACCGAGGTGTGGACTGTCTGCGACCTGTTGGACGAGATCGAGAATGAGAAGCTGTATCAAATCTTGCTGACGGTGGACAAGCGTACCATGCAGATCATTCTGCTGAAAATGTGTGGGTACACGACCAAGGAGATTGCCCCTATTGTCTGCTTATCAGCGGGTGCTGTCTATGCAAGGTTAGACCAACTGAAAAAGAAACTGAAAAATTCAATCTGTAAGTAGAAAAATCGCACTTCCCACGGGCTGCTGGGTGAGAGGTCAACGCCTCTCACCCAGCTTTTCGCCCGGAGGGAAACGCGATGGCAGCATTTAGAGATAAGGTGTACTCGCTTCGGGAGGAGATCTTGGAAAGCGGGACAAAGTATTTTATCAGCTTCACGGACGGTCAGGGCAAACTTCACGATTTAGAGGTATCCGAAGATTTGTTCATTGAGTTTCGGCAAATGGAGCGCAAAAACCGCAATTTGGAACAGTCCAACGAGCGGCACCGGGAGTATTCGGAAATTGGGGACGAAGCGCTGAACAGGAGGGCACGGGCCATTCCTAAAAGCGTTGAGGAAATTATCGAGCTGAAAGAGCGTATGGAGATAGTACGCCGTGAAGTATCCGCGCTGCCTGAAAAGCAACGGCGGCGCTTCATTCTCTATTATGAGTACGGCATGACCTATGCAAAGATCGGGGAATTGGAGGGCTGCACAGGCTCGTCAATCAAATGCTCCATTGACGCCGCAAGGCGGGAGATCATTGAGAAGTTGAACAAATGAGGGAGCGGCAAAGCAGCGTGACGGCAAAATGCCGTCATATCTGCCACTTGGAAAAGACCGCGACGGCATTTTGCCGTCTATCCACCTTGCATTGACCATGACGGCAGAATTGCCACCATCATTCAACCCGCCAGCGATCATGACGGCACTTTTGCCGTCACCTATGCGTGGCATCAAAAATGATGCCATTTTCCAACACTGCATGAGCGCGGCATCACTTTTGACGCCACACAGCAAAAATCCATCATAACGGCATTATCACATTTGGTTTTTCAGAATATCACCTAAAGCTCCATTTTTCCAGAGGAATGTGAAAAATTCGTCAATTATTGATTGACAAACCATTTTCTGTGTGGTATCCTACGCTACTCCCTCATGGGAATGCCAGCTGAATAGGCTATGCTGATCGAACAGTAAAAGCCAGTTACATACACAAACCATGATGAACACCAGCGGGATGAGGGCCATCCTGCTGGCACGGTTGTGTATGTGACCGGCTTCTTTTTTGCCCTGACAACTGAATGACCGTCCGAATGAGATACTCCGCCATGACCTCGTCGGAGCAAGCTGCGTA
>JAFLRP010000091.1 GCA_022511515.1 Acutalibacter sp. | reverse complement strand
TCGGACGACCCGCTGGGGGACATGGAGGAGCTGGGGCTGCCGCTCGAAATGGCGGCGGACATTGGAAAGGACGCCTACCTGCCGGACGACGAATACGTGATCAGCCCGATGTCGGACGAGGCGGGCGCGGTCATGTACGATCACATCAACACGTTTACGATGGTTCGTTACTATCTGAAGCACCCCATACGGCTGCTGAGGATGCTGGACTACACGGCGGGAGAATCCCAGGAGATGTACAACGGCTTCCGCGCCTATCTCGGGCAGGACTACTCCGGCAGTCACGATGAAGTGGACAGATGGGGACTGTGGCTGTACTGGCGTCCGCTGTTCGCCTTCGGGCACTTCTGGGAATACGCGCTGGCATACGGCGCAGTGCTGGCCTATGCCATCCTTCAGCTGAGGCGCAGGGATCTCGGTATAAGCCGAAAATTACTGACGGTAACTTATATTGGGATCATGCTGATCGGTGCGCTGCAATTTCCGCTGACATCCATCGGAAACGGCTTCGCGGACAACCACAAGCAGCTATTTGGCTTCCTGATCTGTCACGATCTGCTGTTGCTGCTGGGCGTGCCGGTGCTGCTGGTCAAACTGAACGAAGAAAATTTGCGGACAGTCCTGCAGAAGCTCCGTTCGATGCGCTGACACAAAAAGAAATCCGAACCCTTTGCCTACCGGAAAAGGTTCGGATTTTGTCTGGTGCACCGGAGCGATTTAAATCCGAATCCGTATTATGTTCAGAAAACGGCCACAAAACGGGAGTTTCCAAAGAGGGCGAAGTCCCCAATTGACACACGACTTTGCAAAGCAAAGTGTAGTGTGTTATACCTGTCGGCGCGGCTGACGGGTAAGCGGGGGCGGCGCTTTATGCCCCCGCTTGTTCCGGCAGGAAAACGGGCAGGCAAGCGCCGTTTATTTCGACCGTTGACGGCTTCACCCGGTTTTGCCATATGGTTGATAAATTGGAAATGGTAGCTCTGTTAAATGAATTCCAAAGCTCTTTTATACAATGGATCAAACTCACAACCGCAGTTTCCGCATTCTTTGTCCGCTTGTTTGATTGCTGATACCAAAGTTTCTCTATCGGCATTTCCATCTAACCATTGCTGTGCAGGAATAGAAATCAAATCCCAACCAGACATAGCGAATTTCTCCATAATAGATTTGAATTCTTCTACAATGCAACTCCTTCCAAGTTGTCAAATTCCGATTTACCATTCTGTTGCGGGTTCTAATAACGTCAGCGTTTTCTTATCCGCGTCCAATCTGCATTTTACTCCATACGGAATAATGCCAATCGGTTCTGCGTGTCCAAAATTGACATTGAATAGAATCGGGAGTTCGGGATGGCCGGCCTCTTTTCCAATGACTGTTCTATATACTTCTTTGTATGGCTCGTATTTGCTGCGTCTTGCCGGTTTTCCAACGATGATACCGTTAATCACATCAAACAGTCCCTGTGCGGCAAAATTGCGGAGATACCATGTAAGATATTCACACGGCATATCTTCCTCGCTTGTTTCCAGGAACATTATTTTCCCAACCCATTCGTCTTTCGATGGCCAGATGGATGTTCCCAGCAATTCAAGAAATACGTCCAGACAGCCGCCCAGCAATTCTCCTTCTACAATACCGGAGCCCTGAATAATCTCATAGCCGATTTCCTCCGGGTGATATTGTTTCAGCGTGTAGATGTTTTCCTCTTTCCACCAGATTTTCTCATCCTCATCATCGTACCAGTAGGGTGCGGATGGAATTTCCAGCGTCTCTTTTGGCTCAAACAATGTGTCTTGAATCATTTTTGCAGTGTAATCGTTTATCTTTACATATTCCGCAAAATTTGTCATGATACTCGC
>JAFLRP010000090.1 GCA_022511515.1 Acutalibacter sp. | reverse complement strand
CTGAAAATGGTACTAAGCGAGTGAGCCAGACATACTGAACGCAGAGCCAGCTTTCCATTCTCAAGAATGGGGAGCTGGCTCTTTTTCATAAAATTTCTCCCTTTCACGGTTGCTGACTTCGGTGTTCGCTCATTACCCAAGCAAGAGAGAAAACCACTACCCCGTCCCTGTGCGGAAATGCGTCTCACCGTGAGACGCATTTCCTGCTGCATTATCAAATGTTTTGACTTCTTTTGTCGATAATCTTCACTTTTCCGATTTTGTGGTGTGATACCTGCAAACGGGCAAAAGATCGTCAATGCACACGAGACAGTTTTGCCCGTCTTTGACAACTGAATAACGGCAATCAGACACATACCGTATGCGCCGAGCCGGGCGGCGGACGCGCCATGACCTCCCGATCGGGAGCGAGCGAACAACGTCAACGCCGCAGGCAGCACAGGCAAAGCTGCGGGCGAGGACACGCACACGGGGACAATGATACTTGCGTCGGCTATGCGTCACAGCGTAGGACGCCCCGCCACGGGAATGGAGGGAGGCGTCAGCCTATGGAGCGGCTTTGCCAGCCGCCGTCTGGTTTGCCTTGACAAGCAATTTTACTGACAGTCCGGGGAAATGCGTCTCACCGTGAGACACATTTCCGTGCAAATCTTGCCGAAATTTGACGGTATTATTGGTTTTTGCTATAATATAAGTGTCATAAGGCAAGATACGGTGACTGTCGGATTGGAGGCTGAAATGAACAGACAGTCAAACATGGAGAAGTGGGCGGCGCTCTACGTCCGCCTCTCCCGCGACGATGAAAACGAGGGCGATAGCAACAGCATAAGCCATCAGATCGACCTGCTCACGCGGTATTGCAGAGATCATGGTATCGCAGACCACAAGGTCTACAAGGACGACGGATTTTCGGGGACAAGCTTTCGTCGTCCCGGCTTTCAAGAAATGCTTGCGGATATTGAAGTGGGGCTTGTGAACATGGTCATTGTCAAGGATATGTCCCGCTTTGGGCGCAACTATCTGGAAGTTGGCATCTATACGGAAGTCCGCTTCCCAGAGATGGGAGTCCGCTTCATCGCGGTCAACGACGGCGTGGACAGCGACAATCAGATGGACAACGACTTTACCCCGTTTCGCAACATTATCAACGAGATCATTGGATAAAGAATGACAACAAACACAGCGGCGTCATATCATCAGAATTGCAGAGGTCGAGCGACAGATGGGCTTTTCCATGCTGTCACTCGACCTTTTCTTTTTTGCCCCAAATACCAACTTTATGTTGATTTTTGTCAAAATGTAGCATATGATTCTCTTGTAAAAATGTACAAGTATATAAACATTTTATACTTGAAACACCAGCACAAATTAGGCAATAGTCATATTCCGATTGGCATATGTGGAGGAATCAGTTTTTCCCAATATATATACTTCAACGAAGTAAAGCTCAGTCAGCATTTTGGCAACGCAACATTAGGAAGGAGGCAATTTCGGTGGAAATTCAAATTCATCACATCGGTACTCAAGATGGAACCCCTATGTTTGAGGTCATCCGCAGTATGGATATGAAGCGTACCGCAGCGATTCCTTTGCCGCAGCCCGTATCGTTTCCAATAGAAGGACATCCCGCAAAGCAGTTCCTGCCAGAACTGCGCTGGTATCTGGAGGAGTATTTGCAGACCCCTTTCGGTGCGTATCAGCAATTGGCGGAAAGCGTGGCAGAGACCATGTGTACATGGGGGGCAACGGTTTTCGACGCGTTGTTTACCGGATACGCGCGAGACTGGTATCAGGATGCAAAAAGGAAGAATTTTGAAGGTTTCCGCATTAAGATTACCAGCGATTCGCCCGAGATCATGTCTTGGCCCTGGGAGACCCTGCACAGTAGGGATGACGGTTATCTGGCACTACGCTGCT
>JAFLRP010000089.1 GCA_022511515.1 Acutalibacter sp. | reverse complement strand
TGAGATGTTTCAGACGGTGCAGCAGAAAAAACTCAGTCGTGCTAAAAATCCAGAAAACATGGTTGCTATGGATCTCATATTCTGATAATCTGAGAAGATGAGAAAAAATGTACAGGAGGTGCTGCCGATGCAGAAAACCATAAAGCTATCTTCTGTACAAATCGACCTGCCCATTGAACTGCAGCATCTTCGGGTAGCTGCCTACTGTCGGGTCAGCACAGAGCAGGAAGAACAGTCCAGCAGTATTGAATTACAGGAGCAGCATTACACCCGGTTAGGCCTTGTTTGAAAAATGGCAGCACATAGTGCTACTTCAACAAAATGGCAATAGCAGCAATATGGATAAAGGCCAAGAAGGAGATGTCGGGTTTGTCATAGCAAGAAATACCCTGCGAAACCATTTGAGCTTCTGAAAGAAGCATTCAACCAGATGGCGCTCCTTGTAGGTATGCCAATCTATCGGCCACGGATCACTGATATTGCTCTGTGGCGGAATTGTATAAGCGGCATTCTGTGAATCGATGTAGTCCCGTATCGCTTTGGCCCCATAGGCTTTATCGCCGAGGATATTGCTCCCCTCGATATCAATCTGGCTGAGCAGAGGGACGGCGTGCTTGGAATCATGGTCGTTGCCGGAACTGAGCAGAAAAGCAAGCGGATTGCCTAAGCCATCCACCAGTGTATGAATTTTCGTGTTCCTGCCGCCTCTGGATACGCCTACTGCCTTATGCCCCGTTTTTTTCCCCACCGTTGGCGCTTTGATGCACCTTGCAGGAAGTTGAGTCGATTGAGATATTTTCAAAGTCGGCGTCGATAGACAAAGCTTGGAAGATCGCTTCGAATACACCCATGTCCCGCCATTTCCGAAAGCGGCTGTATACTGTCTGCCATGGTCCATACCGCTCCGGAAGTTCTCTCCACGGCGCTCCCCCTCTGGCAATCCACAGTATCCCATTCATCACACTGCGGTTATCACATTTTGCCGGGCGTCCGCGTTTCCCTTGCTTCGGGTGCTCTGGCGGCAGCATATCCTTAATGCGGTTCCACTCACTTTCTGTGAGTTCATATCGTTTTGTTCCCATAGCGTTAGTTTACATAAACTTATCCTTTTGTGCAACCTTTATTTTTAAAACAAGACCTAATCCCAGCGACTCGATTTTTGAGTTGCTGGGCGGATCTGCCTGTTTTATGTGGCAGTACTTTGCAAGGGGCCCTATTGGTCTCTTGTCAAATCAGCCGGCAGCAGTCACCTGATACCCTTGACCCTCAAGATTGGAGGGGTCGATGACACAGTCCGCGCCCTCGGGGACGGACACAGTGAGGGCCACGCGGCTTTCCTCTGCCTTGGCGTGTACTCTGATCGTGCCCTTTGCGGAATGATAGGAGCAAGTAAACTCGTTCATGCCCTCAGGCAGATAAGGACGAATGACCACTTTGCCAAACCCCGGCTCTTGAGGCTGGATGCCGGCAATGCCATTGTAGTACCATTCGACGATGTGCCCCATCATGTCGTGACAGTGGCTGCGGGGGTTATTCTCCCAGTACTCGCCCAGCGTGGTCTCGCCGTCCAATACGAAGGCGTAATAGCTGGGATGCTCGGTTCGTGTGATGAACCTGGCGATCAGATCGTTCATGCCATTTTCCCGTGCGGTCTGAATCACGTAGGGCAAACCCACCTCGCCGCAGATGAAGGCGCCGTCCCGCTCCAACGTGCACTGGAATGCCTTGACGACATCGCCCCTGACCTCCTCCGGCACCAGTCCCCAATAGAGGGGCATGGCTTGGGACGCTTGGGTCAGAAGCACTTCATCCGGGTGGTCCCAGGCTTTATAGCACCAGATTCCAAGCTCAGGGTGTTTCACCAGCAGTTTCTCGTTGTAGTTCTTTTTGACATCTTCGGCATAGGCTTCCAACTCCGCTTGATCCTCA
>JAFLRP010000088.1 GCA_022511515.1 Acutalibacter sp. | reverse complement strand
GGCGCTGTCAGACCCCACATCGGTGAAATCCGTCCCGGCAGCCGCCGCAGACGCGCCAATCGTCAGCGTACCAACCGCCATCATAATAGACAGTACCATTGCCAGGCTGCATTTTGAAAACTTTTTCATCTGATTGACCCATTTCTTGATAGGAATTTTTCCGTTGTTCCTGTTAGAACCATGGTTCCTTCCTTCGAGTTGAGTTGCACTGACAGATTGTTGATATTATAACAGATAGATTCTGTCAAAGTCAACAAACAACGCATCAAATAGGGTCAAGGAATACAGCAGGTCACCGAGATAAGCGCCCTGGTGGGTTGGCTATAAGTGGAGCGATTTGGTGAAACTTTCTTTTACTGAGGGACATGCCCCCATCGTTATTTTTGAACTGCTGCAGTATCACCGCGAATGGCTGGCCGATGAGCGGGTGGATTTACCGGCACTGATGAACGTAATTTGCGCGTATTACCCAGAGTACGCTGTATCTTTCAATGCTCACGAACAAGCGGGGCTGAATGACGGAACAGGCTTATTTTTACGTTCTATGGGTATTGAGATGGAATTGAGCAGCTCAGTGGAGCGCATGATCACGATGACGTAAGGAGCTGGGACAGACTTTCTGCGGTGGTAAATGGCCCAGAAAAAATGAAAATCTCCTTCTACATGGAAAAGATTTGTGTTATCATAGCAGCATTGGAAAAGGGGAAGAGTATTCCCATGCCCAAAAAGAAACAGGGTCGCCGAGGCCGTCCGCAGGGACACTACCATGCCCTGGGCGATGCTGAACAGGGCCGTCATCAATTCCATACCGTGGGAGACGGCAGCTTGGGCCAGAGCGAAGCGGACGAAGCACTTGAGCGCCTGCTCCGGTTTTTTGAGTTCCGTAAATCTTATTTTAAGATGTACCTTGGGATCAAAAATTCAGGGATCGATCTTCCCAACAAAGCGGTAGAAAATTTCCACTTCCTGTTCCCGGACGCCGTCCGCTCCCTTTTTCCCTTCGTGGACCAAGATTTTTTCAATCAGCGTATTGAGAAGCGGGGCGTCCAACTCGGTGATCTCACTATACTGCCGGATGAGCTGCACCCATTTCCCGGCGTCCTCGGCGGATTGGTCGGCACTTTCCATCGCGGCCTTCAGTGTGGTGATTTTATCGTCCAGTTCTGTCTGCTCCGCCTGGTACCGCTCAGACAGCAGATTGAAGTTGCTCTCTGTAATACGGCCCGACGACCAGTCCTCGTACATTTTCACAAAAAGTTCGTTGATCGTATTTTTCCGTTTCTCAGCCTTTCGGAGTTCGGCGGTCTGCTTTTTCCGCTCGATTGCCCGGTTCTTCCCGCCGCTCTGAAGCAGACGCTCCAGCAGCTCCCGCTCATCCGCCGCGGCCAATGCCGCCCAGAATTGCAGACGGTTCAGGACGTAGGCATACAGCACTTCATAGCGGATAAAGTGCATGGTACACTGCTTGTTCACGGTTTCAAAATATTTGCCGCAGGCATAATAAGCGGAATGCTTTCCTTTGCTCTGCCGCCCGAACCGCATGGTCCAGCCACAGCCAGCGCACCTGACCAGGCCCGAGAATATCTGCGTAGTCCCATCCTTCTGCGCTCTGCGCCGGTTGGCGATCTGTGCCTGTACCTGATCGAATACATCACGTGGGATGATGGGTTCATGGGTGTTCTCCACGCGAATCCACTCTGATTTCGGATTCCTGGTTTGATTCTTGTGTTTGAACGACACAACAGACGCCCGGTTGAAAATGTTGTTTCCGATATAGAGCTCATCACTCAAAATCTTCTTGACCGTCGGCAAATTCCAGTTGTACCGCTTTTCTTCTGGTGCATCCTGATAAAACTGGGCATATGTACCATCCCTTGTGTAGTGGAGCCAGCCGGGGGTGGGGACCTGTTCCTTCACCAGAATCCGTGAGATTTTCGACGCGCCCATGCCG
>JAFLRP010000087.1 GCA_022511515.1 Acutalibacter sp. | reverse complement strand
ATCTTAAAACCACAAAAAAACAAAGGAGGATCTCCAAATGACAGAATTAGTATTTATCCTTGACCGCAGCGGTTCCATGAGCGGGCTGGAGAGCGACACCGTGGGCGGCTTTAACTCCATGATCGACAAGCAGAAGAAAGAGCCGGGCGACTGCCTGGTGTCCACGGTGCTGTTCGACAACGTGTCCCAGGTCATCCATGACCGGGTGCCGCTGGAGAACGTGCCCAAGCTCACCGAAAAGGAATACTTTGTCCGGGGCTGCACCGCCCTGCTGGACGCGGTGGGCGGGGCCATCCATCACATCGGCAACATCCACAAGTACGCCCGGCCCGAGGACCGCCCGGAGAAAACCATGTTTGTCATCACCACCGACGGGCTGGAGAACGCCAGCCGCCGGTACGGCTATGACAAGGTCAAGGCCATGATCGAGCGGCAGAAGGAAAAATACGGCTGGGAGTTCATTTTCCTGGGGGCCAACATCGACGCGGCAAAAGAGGCCGCCCGCTTCGGCATCAGCGCCGACCGCGCGGTGCGCTATCAGAGCGACAGCGTGGGCACCGCGCTGAATTATGACGTCATCAGCGCGGCGGTGTCCAGCGTCCGGGCCTGCCCCAGTGCGCCCCTGGCCGCCAGCTGGAAAGACCGCATCGTGGCGGATTTCAAGAAACGCGGAAAAAAGAATTGACCGCTTTTCTTTTAGCGCGCCATGAGCCGCTTGAGGATCTCGTCGCCGGCAGGGCAGAAATCGCAGTTTGGGACATCATCCACCGTGATCCATGGTGACTGCCACCTGCACGCCGCAGGGCGATAAGACTTTATAGGGAGAGTTCTCATCACGAACGAGACACATACAATGCGTAACCTTTTCGTTGAATTTATGGGCTTCCAGCATTGCGCCTGTCTCTGTACACAGGATAGCGGAAGAATTGGCGGTATCAATACCGATACTCGCAAAATAATTCCCATTCGCTGTATGCATCCGCTGATTTCCGATTGATCAAACTGTGACCATGGAAAGCATAGCACAACATTTCAGCCAAATCAACCGGCCAGAGAGGAACTTTCTCAGTCCCCGCTGCTGCGGCGAGGTATAGGCCGCGCCAGTATTTCTAAAAAACGGGCTATGAAAACATCATTTAGAGGTATTACAAAGATAGTTGTATTTGTATGAAAACTGTGCTATACTGATGATGTTCATCGGAGGATGCTGCAAACCGTAACTGCAACGCCGGATAAGATGACGTATGATGGCTTTTGTCGGAGGCAGCGTTCAGCGTATGGAGTGAGGCCGGATAAGACAACTGCCGCGTGCGGTTGTCTTTCGGCGTTTTTATTGATTCAAATCTGAGAACTGCGAAAGGCTTTGCATGGCTGTTGAATCAAAGACAGGAGGTTTTGAGATGAAAATAATTACAATCAGTCGGGAGTTTGGCAGCGGCGGCAGAGAGCTTGGAAAGCGTTTGGCGGATGTACTGGAGTTTGACTACTATGACCGCGAAATTATCACGGCAATCGCACAGGCTCAGGGCCTGGACGAAAACTACGTGGAGCACGCTTTGGACAACCACGCATGGCAGCGCATTCCACTCACCTACCATCATTCTTTTACAAGTGTTTCCGTTATACAGACCATTCACACCGATCTCCTGCGTGAGCAGAGGCGGGTGCTGGACGGAATCGCCTTAGCGGGCAAGAACTGTATCATCGTGGGGCAGAACGCAGATATCCTGCTTCGGGATGTAAAACCTTTCACTATGTTTGTCTGCGCGGACATGGACGCCAAAGTCCGCCGCTGCATGGAACGGGCATCTGAAAACGAGCATCTTTCCCGCAGGCAGATTGAGCAGAATATCCGCCGCATTGACAGGAACCGCGCCCAGAGCCGTGAAATGATCTCAGACAGCAGATGGGGGCTGGGAAGCTCCTACCATATGACCGTAAATACCAGTGACTG
>JAFLRP010000086.1 GCA_022511515.1 Acutalibacter sp. | reverse complement strand
TAGGCTGTCCCAGCCAGCCGCATCTCAAATATCCGGCGCACAATGCCAGCGGCATACTCATCAATCACCAGCTTGTGCCGGTCCTCGGCGCTTTTACGATACCCGTAGGGTGCATACGCCGAGATGTATTGACCGCTGACCTTCTTGCTGTGGAGAACAGACTTGATTTTACTGCTCAGGTCCCTCAGATGATAGTCATTCATCAACGAACGGAAGTGCAGCATATCCGTGTTGTCTCCTTCGCTGTCCAGACAATCCAGGAGGGATACAAACCGGCATCCCAGCGAGGGGAATACTATGTCTGTGTAATGCAGTTAAGGATACAAATTCCTGTGGTCAATCAATCTTGCCGATAAAGCGGTAGAAAATCTCAATTTCCTGCTCCTGCTCACCGTCCTCGCCCGTGGTACTCTGGTGGACAAAAATCTTTTCAATCAGGGTATTCAGCAGAGGTGCGGTCAATTCGGTGGGATTGGCGTATTGCTGGATGAGATCAATCCATTTCCGGGCGTCGCTCTCCATTTGCTTTACCGTATCAAGCTCCGCAGTCAAAGCATCAATCTTCTCCGCCAACTCGCTCTGTTCGGTCTGGTACTTGGCGGTGAGCATATCGAAGTTGTACTCCGTAATGCGCCCCGCTGCCCAGTCCTCATAGAGCTTCGCAAACAGTCCGTCAACCTCGGCCTTACGCTTCTCAGCTTTCTTCAACTCCGCAGTCTGCTTCTTATGGGCGGCGTTTCGTTCCCGGTTTCCGGCGCTGAGAAGCTGGTTCAGCAGCTTTTCCTCGTCCTCGATGGCACTTGCTGACCAATGCTGGATTCTCGCAAGCACATATGCATAAAGCGCATCATAGCGGATATAGTGCGTGGTGCATCCCCTGGTCTGGAAGTCACGATACTTGCCGCACGTATAATAGGCGTACTGCTTCTTGGCGCTGCTTTGGATGCCGTAGCACATCTTCCATCCACAATCGGCACACTTGAGAAGCCCGGCGAAAATCTGCGTCTTCTTGTCTTTACATACCCGGCGGCGGCTGGCCATCTGCTTTTGCACCGTTTCAAAAATTTCCGCATCGATAATCGCTTCATGGGTTCCCTCAATCCGCAACCACTTTTCCTGCGGGGTACGAACAACTTTTTTGTTCTTATAGGAGACCGCTGCCTGACGGTTGTGAACCGTGTTGCCAATATAGGTTTCATCCCTCAGAATGTTTTTGACGTGTGTGGAAGACCATGCAAACTTCTTTTCTTCCGGCTGCCCAACAAAGAATCGGGCGCAGCCTCCATTGCGGGTATACTGGAACCAGCCGGGGGAAGGAATCTGTTCCTCGGTGAGTATTCTTGCAATCGTATTTGCGCCCGTCCCGTGAAAAGAAAGGTCGAAAATCTTACGGACAATCCATGCTGTTTCCTCGTCGGTCATCAGCTTGTTCTTGATTTCCGGGTGTTTCACATAGCCAAAGGGAGCCATGGAATTGACTCTCTCCCCGTTGAGGAATTTTGCCCGAAAAGCGCCCTTGACCTTGCGGCTTGTATCCTTTGCCATGAACTCGTTTATGAGATTTTTGAACGGCACAAAGTCTGACAGGCCCCTGTCGGTATCCTCGTTGTCGTTGACGGCGATATAACGGACCTTCATCTCCGGGAACACAAATTCCAGGTAGTAGCCCATCATAATGTGTTCACGGCCAAAACGCGAGAGGTCTTTTGTGATGACGCAGTTGATATTCCCCGCCTCGACTTCCTCCATCATCCGCTTGAACTGGGGCCGGTCAAAGTTTGTTCCGCTCCATCCATCGTCTACAAATTCGGATACCACATGAAACTCTGGGTGTTCTCTGACATATTGGGTGAGGACGGTGCGCTGGGTCTCAATGGAAACGCTGTCGCCAAAGGATTCGTCGTCACGGCTGAGACGCATATAAAGCGCGGTGTTATATTGCGGTTGTTTCAAAAAAGTTACCTCCTTCAAACATGAAACAACCCGCGCTTACAATACT
>JAFLRP010000085.1 GCA_022511515.1 Acutalibacter sp. | reverse complement strand
CTGCAGCCCGGCGGGGAATGCCCTGATTGGGAACTCTCCGTTTAGACGTTCCAACATGGCACGTTACTTTTTGCTGAATATCCGGTGCCTGTCATCGTGTCAGAATAATGTCCTGCCCGTCCCTTTTTTCATTTAGGTACTCGTTCGCAAGGCATCGCGCTTTTTCCGCGTCAAACACGATGCTCTTGCCAATGCGGGAAATGATAGCGTCGTTCAGAACGCCTTCGCGCCGTAGCCGGTACACCATACTGTCGCTGCATTGCAGATAGCCGGCGAGTTCGTGTACGCCGGTCACGCTGACGACCTTCTTTTCGGGGAATGCTTCCTTGTTGCCGGTGCACTGTTCAAGCAACGCAACAAACTCACGGCCGACCATCTGCCAGAGCGGTCGTTCAAGTAATTTTTGAATGTCTTGTTTCATGACTTTATGTGAATTTATGGATTTGTATGTTTGGGGTCCGTGCAAGACAGATGGGTGTATTGACCGGCACAAAGTTGATCGGAAAAACCAAATTCTGAAATAGTTGCGATACGATCACAACCTCTATTACTACGATTTCTACGATTACTACATTTTTTTTACCTCCAGAAAAGGGTACGAACACCCATGTACAGAGCTTGGGTATTCCAGATACTCAAAAAAGCCCGGTGCTTCCACCAGGCTTTTTGTCCGATGCCCCCAGGGCATTTGCCATGTCATTGCCGACAGTCAATCACGACCGTCTACCATAAGGGTCAGCAACGCTTCCAAGATGAAATTCAATCAGGGACCTGTGCTTTTCAGAGGGATTGTCCGTCTTGATGTATTTCCCTTTGCTGAACGAACACCGATCGCCATACTTCGCAAGGAACAACTCTCCGAAATGAAACTCGGTAGGATCCCCTTCGGAGAATAGGTTGTGATTCTTAAAATACACCAACATGGCACCGACAAAAGGTCCTGACATCTTACCGCGCTTGCAACAATATTCATTCACCAGGCTATCGATGAGGGGCAATAGCCTCTTGTCATTGACACAGTCGTCAAAGGAATTGTAAATTGCTTTGACCGCCGCTTTCTTGGCTGATTGCGGTTCTACGGGAACATCCTTCATGGAAGAAACCGCAGTTAGATCTGTACCCGAAATGGAATGGATGATGTTATCGAGTTGGTCAGAGAAAATAATGAATTCATCCTCGATTTTGACGAATTTTCCATGAAGTTCCAAGAAGTAATCCTGCTGCTGCCCGTTTATCTCCTCGATTCTTTTTTGGATCTGCAGAATTCTGGTTCGGGGTACTGAAGGGAAATCTTCATACATTTTTTCAAGATCAACCCTGCTGACACCGAAATGATCTTTGTATGCTTCAAGACTCGGATTGATATAGTCCCAATCGTCACGGGTTAATTGCTCCACTGTTTTATGCATTGATCTTGAACCATACGCCCTGGCAAGGCCATGCCAGATTTTTTCATCTTCGTTGGCATTACGTAGGTCTTCATATGCACCTTGGAGTTTCAGCCCGTATTTCATCCCTGCAGAGATGTCGATCATCCTATAAATGATGCTTCCGGAAAACAGGGCGTCAACGATCTCTTTGTTTTTGTCGTAGCATCCTTTGAACTCCTCGGCTACTCTTGTCAGCATCTCCAAGCCTTCGTCATACTTCTTTGGCGGGACTTCGCAACCGAACTCGAACAGCAGAAGGTCGAAAGGCCGCGCGAGAAAACTTGCACGTTTTTCGTGCCATGCGAGAACCTTTTCATAAAGAGGGAACAGTTTCTGGAAACAGTCATATACGCCGTCTCCTTTCCGTATCATATGGTATGTAGGAAATCCGCCGTAATGGTCGCATATTTTCTTATAAAGGGCGTCTTGCCGACCGGTCTCACTACAAATTTCGGCGAAAGCGCTTATCTGCTCTATCCAGAGGGATATTTTTTCAAAAGCTGCCATATCAGATCAGATTGTCAAGTTTGGTCATTTCACGCGCTTTGATGGAGTCGACGATGTCGATGTAGGGCT
>JAFLRP010000084.1 GCA_022511515.1 Acutalibacter sp. | reverse complement strand
GTGCCATCTGCTTTTTAAAGCAGGCGATGTTGTGGTCGATGTCCTCCTTGGTGAGCATTTTTCTCATGTCAGTCTTACCCGAGGGGTCGCCTATCATGCCGGTGCCGCCGCCCAGCAGCGCAATGGGTCGGTTGCCCGCCTGCTGCAAGCGCTTCATCAGGCACAGCGCCATGAAGTGTCCTACGTGCAGGCTGTCGGCGGTGGGGTCAAAGCCGATGTAAAAGGTAGCCTTGCCTTCGTTGATAAGGTTCTTGATCTCCTCCTCGTCGGTCAATTGGGCGAGCAGCCCACGTCTCTGAAGTTCTTCGTAAATAGTCATTTTTGTTCTCCCTTTCTTTTATCAGTTGAATTTTTGTTCCATTATAATTGTGCGTTCACCAAAACCCATTGCACGGTAAAACTCCCTTGCATTTTCGTTGAACGCCGCCACGCCGAGCTGCAAAGAGGTACAGCCGTTTTCCTTGGCAAACTCCCCGATATACTCCATCAGCTTTTTGCCCACCCCCTGCCTGCGGCACTTTTCGTCCACCGCAAAGCAGTCGATGTAGCACAGCCTGCGCGGGAACCTGTCCTCCGGCTCCACGTCCATCAGCTTGACGGCGGCGAAAGCGTTTATGCCGTTATCGTCATTTACCAGTATCTCCGTGTTTTCCTCCCGCACATACCATTCCAGCTTGCCCTGAAAAAATTCCGCGGGCATTTCACGGTAGCTCTCAGGCTTTGCCTTCACATGGAGGTCGTGGAGCTGCAAAGACAGCTTTGCCGTTTGCTCTATGTCATTGATGGTTGCTTTTCTTATCATTGTGATTCGTTCCTTTCATATTTTTTTGCATATTTCAGGAACAACATAAACGATGGAATTTTTCACAAATCCCACGGATACCACATCCTTTACTGTTTACTATCAAAAACCGCCCTCTGCTATGCAGAGGGCGACTTACCGCTGTACCACCTCAATTCACGGCAGTACATACCGCCGCCTTGAAAGCTGTAACGGGCTTACCCGTACTCCGCTACTGCCGCACCGACGGCAGGATGCCGTCGGTGTTTGCCCAAGGGCGCAGCAAGGATGCTGCGCCAACAGAGCAAACACCTGTTCACAGAGTCGCTCAGGAATGTATTTCGCCGTGCCGACCGCCTTCTTCCACCAGCCGAAGGCTCTCTGCGGGTTCGGGTAACGGGTACTTCTTTCCGTCAACGCTTTATGTAATTTTTTTCATATTATCACACATCCACTTCAGGTCTATCAGCTTTACGCCGTTTTCTCCGAAGTCAATCTCAACAAACCACTTCTGCCCGTGCTCGGAGGTCGAGTTGACGATCCCGCCGCCGAATTTGGGGTGGGTGACTTTAGTCCCCGCCTTGTATTTCTGTTTGATGGCACGATGCTTTTCTTCCAATTCGGCGATTTTCTGCCTGAGCTTACGAATGTCGGCTATGATGGCACGCCGCTGTTCTTCCAATTCGGCTATATCCTGCCTGAGCCTGCGAATGTCATCGGGAAATGGTCCGCAGAATAGCCGATCCGGCTCTATCCCGATACTTATGCAGCAGTCGATCCAGCCCTGTCCGTGACCTGAATTATAGGAACCGTCGGAATATATCCAGTCCATGTAGTGGGCATATTCGTGACGGATGGTCTGCAATGCCTCCGCAGGGAGAAAGTCGGGATCATGAAACCAGTGGACGGAAAAATAAAAGTACATCCTGCCGCTTTTTCCTGGACGGATGAACGCGGCCATATACGATTTTGACCTTCCGAATTTTATGGGCAGCCCGGCTCCCGAAAGACCCGTCCGGTCGTCAAGCCGCCTGAATTCTTCTCTGATACGTTCCTCGGTCCATACAACGTCCATTGGCTGCCGCCTTTAAAAGTTTATGTGATAGTTTAACACGGATTACCGATTTTGTCAAGTAGCGGCGTACTATTTGACTTTTCTCTTTTAATAAGGTACAATAAAACCACTACAGGAAAAGGAACCAACATCATGTCAATCTTCGATATCTTCAAAAAAATAGAATCCGAGAAAAAGCCCCCCGCTCCCATCGACTTCATAATAGCAGGTCT
>JAFLRP010000164.1 GCA_022511515.1 Acutalibacter sp. | reverse complement strand
TTGGGCTGAGATCGATCTGGACGCCGTTGCTGAAAATTATCGGGCGGTGCGGGGGGCGACGAACCCCAACGCCAAAGTGTGCTGTGTGGTCAAGGCCGACGCTTACGGTCACGGCGCGGTGCGCATGGCTCAGGAATATGAAGCCCTTGGGGCGGACTGGTTCGCCGTGTCCAATCTGGAGGAAGCCCTGCAGCTTCGCTTCGCGGGGATTTCCAAGCCGGTGTTGGTCTTAGGCTTCACCCCCGCCGAGGAAGCGGCTGCCCTTGCTGAACACCATATCTCCCAGTGCGTCTATTCTCCCGAATACGCCGAGGCATTGTCCGGCTATGCCCAGGCTGCCGGGGTCACGGTAAAAATACACATCAAGGTGGACACCGGCATGAGCCGACTGGGCTTCACCTTTCAGGACATCAACCGGGACGAGGGAGCTTTGCAGGAAGTGAAACGCGCCTGTACCCTGCCGGGGCTGCACCCGGAGGGGATCTTCACCCACTTCGCCGTGTCCGACGGCGGCAGCGGCGGCGACGCTTTCACCATGCGGCAGTTCGGGTGCTTCAAAGAGCTGATCGAAGCCCTCTTGCGGGAGGACATTTTCATTCCCTTGCGGCACTGCGCCAATTCCGCCGCCGTGTTCGATTATCCCATGTCCCATCTTGATATGGTCCGGGCGGGGCTGGTCATTTACGGCCTGTACCCCTCTGCGGAGCTTCGCAATCGCCCGGCGCTGCGGCCGGTGTTGTCCCTGCGGTCGGTGGTCTCTCAGGTGAAGATTTTGAAAGCCGGCTCCACCGTCAGCTACGGCCGGGATTTCACAGCAAGTCGGGATATGACGGTGGCCACCATTCCCGTGGGCTACGCCGACGGCTACCCCCGCCGCCTTTCCACCGGCGGCGCGCAAGTTTTAATTCATGGCAAGCGCTGTCCCATTTTGGGACGAATCTGCATGGACCAGATGATCGTTGACGTTTCCGCGCTCACGGACGTGAAAATCGGCGATCTGGTCACCCTGATCGGCAGAGACGGGGAAGAGGAGATCACCGCCGACGAGCTGGCGGCCTGCGAGGGGACCATCAATTATGAGGTGATCTGCGGCCTGTCCAAACGGGTACCCAGAGTGTATTTGAAAAACGGGAAGACCGACTGTATCTACAATCAACTGCAAAGCGGCCGTCCGGAGATTTGAATTTTCGCATTGTTTTTGGCAGAATAAAAGTGTGAGCGGCATGGGGAAAAACGATGGCAAACGATCATTGGGGAGAGAGTTATGGAATCGTTAAAAGAACTATATCGAATCGGCAGAGGGCCTTCCAGCTCCCACACCATGGGGCCGTCCTATGCGGCGTCACGGTTCCGGGAAGCGTTCCCGGAGGCGGATGAGTTTCGGGTCACGCTGTTCGGTTCGCTGGCGAAGACAGGGAAAGGGCACTTGACGGACGTGGCCGTCAAGGACGCTTTTGCGCCTGCTCCCGCCGAAGTCGTTTTCGACACCGAAACCGCCGAGCTTCCCCACCCCAATACCATGGTATTGGAAGCGCTCCGGCAGGGGACAAGCCTTGGCTCCTGGCAGGTGTACAGCGTGGGCGGCGGGAAGATCGAGATCGAGGGGCAGCCCGCCGCAGCCGCCCAGAACGTCTACCCCCTGCGCAGCTTTGCGGAGATCAAGGACTACTGCCAGGAAAAAGAAATTCGGCTTTGGCAGTATGCCGAGGAATGCGAGGGAGAAGCTCTTTGGGACTATCTCGCCGAGGTGTGGCAGCACATGAAAAGCGCCGTTCGATCCGGGCTCCGTACCGAGGGCGTGCTTCGGGGCGGGTTGAATGTCCAGCGGAAGGCGAAGGTACTGTTCCGGCAGCGCCATATCGACGAAAGCGCGGAGACCCGGGAAAACCGGGTGGTTTGCGCCTATGCTTTTGCGGTCAGCGAGGAAAACGCCGGCGGCGGAACCATCGTGACGGCCCCCACCTGCGGCGCTTGCGGCGTGCTGCCGGCAGTCATGCTCTACCAGCAGGAGCGCCACGGCTTTTCCGATACCGACGTGCTCCACGCTCTGGCCGCCGCCGGGATCATCGGCAACATCATCAAAACCAACGCCTCCATTTCCGGGGCGGAATGCGGCTGTCAGGCGGAGATCGGCAGCGCCTGCTCCATGGCGTCCGCCGGGCTCGGAGAGCTGTTCGGCATGGATTTGGATCAGATCGAGTATGCGGCGGAGGTGGCCATGGAGCACCATCTGGGCCTGACCTGCGACCCCATCGGCGGGCTGGTGCAGATTCCCTGCATCGAGCGTAACGCCGTGGCGGCCATGCGGGCCATCAACGCCCTGAGCTTGGCGAATTTTCTCACTTACACCCGGAAGATCAGCTTCGACATGGTGGTGAAGACCATGTACGAGACGGGAAAAGACCTGTTCAGCAAGTACCGGGAAACCAGCGAGGGCGGGCTGGCGAAAATTTACACGGAGTAATTCTTTTTGGCAAAAGGCGGAAGTTCTGGATTTCCCGGGCGGAGTGCAGTTTGCCGTTTAAGTTTACATAATATTTTAAGGAGCTGAACTTCTATGAAATTGCTCCATTTATCGGACCTTCATTTGGGAAAGCGGGTCTATGACTTTCCCATGCTGGAGGACCAGGAGTACATCCTCAAGGAGATTTTGCGCATCGTCGGGGAAGAAAAGCCCGACGGGGTGCTGATCGCCGGAGACGTGTACGACAAGTCTGTCCCCGCCGCTGAGGCGGTGAACCTGCTGGACTGGTTCCTGCGGGAGCTGGCCGGGCGGGAAACAGCGGTCTTTCTCATCAGCGGGAATCACGATTCCTCTGAGCGGCTGGCCTTTGCGTCCGCGCTGCTCCGCAAAAGCCGGGTGTACATTTCCCCCGCCTATCACGGCGACGTAGAGCCCATCGCCATGCGGGACGAGTTTGGAGAAGTGAATTTCTATCTGCTGCCCTTTTTGAAGCCCGGCCGGGTGCGGGGCTGCTTTCCGGAGGAGAAAATCGACAGCTATACGGACGCCGTGGACTGCGCCGTCCGGCACATGGAGATAGACACTGCCCGGAGGAATGTGCTCTTGACGCACCAGTTCGTCACCGGGGCGGAACGCAGCGGGTCGGAGGAACTTTCTGTCGGCGGCAGCGACAATGTAGACGTTTCCGTATTTGCACCCTTTGATTACGTGGCGCTGGGGCATATCCACGGTCCGCAGAATTTGGACGGCGACAGAGTGCGCTACTGCGGCACGCCGTTGAAATATTCCATTTCCGAAGCGAAACACGCGAAATCCGTGACCGTTGTGGAATTGGGGAAAAAGGGGGAGCGGACCGTCCGCACGATTCCCCTCAGCCCCATGCGGGACATGCTGGATCTGAAAGGAACTTACGACGAAGTGACGGCCCGGGAATTTTATCAAAACTTTGACCAAGACGCCTACATCCGCATCACCCTGACGGATGAAAACGATATTCCCGACGCCATGGGCAAGCTCCGGGCGATCTACCCCAACCTGATGACCATCGGCTACGACAACGCCCGGACCAGGGGCGGCGGAGAAAGGCTTCCTGCCGAAGCGGTGGACAGGATGTCGCCCTTGGAATTATTTTCCGCCTTTTATCAGCAGCAGAACGGAAGCAAATTGTCTGAGGAACAGGAAAAGTATCTTGCCGGTCTGGTGGAAGAAATCTGGGACGCAGGAGGTGGCGGCAAATGAGACCACTGCAACTGACCATGTCCGCCTTCGGCCCCTATGCGGGGGAAGTGACATTGGATTTGAGCCGGCTGGGAGACAGCGGGCTGTATCTTATCTGCGGCGACACCGGCGCGGGCAAAACCACCATTTTCGACGCCATCACCTTTGCCCTGTTCGGTACGGCCAGCGGCGACGGGCGGGAAGGGGACATGTTCCGCAGCCGCTATGCGGATTCCGCTGCCCGCACTTTTGTGGAACTTCGGTTTCTCTGCCGGGGGAAGGAGTACCGCATTCGCCGGAATCCCTCTTATCAGCGCCGAAAAGAGCGGGGCGAGGGCTTCACCAAAACGGCTGCGGACGCGGAATTGGAATTTCCCGGCGGCAGGATCGTCACCAAGGTCAGTGATGTGACCCGGGAGGTAGAGGAGCTGCTGGGCATCGACAGAGGGCAGTTCGTCCAGATCGCCATGATCGCCCAAGGGGCATTTCAAGGATTGCTGAAAGCAAAAACTCCCGAGCGGCAGAAAATTTTCCGCAAGCTGTTCAGCACCGAGAAATTTCGGGATCTCCAAACCCGCCTGAGTGAGGAAAAGCTGGCTCTGGAACGGGATCGGAAAGAGCTGCGGCAGAAAATGGAGCAGCACACGGGAGAAATTCTCTGCGGGGAGGACAGTCCCCATTTTCCGAAAGCGGAGGAAGCGAAAGCCGGTTTGCTGCCGGAAGCGGAGGTCTTTGTCCTTTTGGAACATCTGTTGGAAGCGGATAAAAAGGCCCTCGGGAAGCTGGGAGAAGAGGAAAAAAATCTGTCCGAAAGGCTGGGTATGCTGAATCAACAACTGGGCGAAGGCAAGCAGTTGGAGGAAAGCCGAAAGGAATTGGACAGAAAGCAAAAGGAACAGGAAGCCCTGCTGCCCCGCCTGGAGGAAGCGAAAAATGCAAGTCGATCCGCCCGGGAGCGGGAAGCAGAGGGCAAAGAAATTCGGGAAAAAATCATCAAATTGGAAAGCGAGCTTTCCAAGTATGACGAGCTGGAAACGCACCGGGAAAATCAGGCCAAAGTTTCCCGGAGCATTCAGGCGAAACAGCGGGACATTGACGAGGGAACCCGGGAACTGACCGGCAAGCGGCAGGAGCTGGAAGCTCTGAAACAGGAGCAGGAAACTCTGGCCGACAGCGGCGCCATACTGGAAAAGACCAAGGCGGAGCTGGAAAAGCTGAAAGACACGGGCGACGGCCTCCTTTCCCTGAAAAACGAGGAAAGCGCCTTGGAAAGGACGGAACAGGACTGGGCGGCGGCCAGGAAAATCTATGCCGAATTGCGGGAACGGGCGGATGAGGAAAAGGCCCTTGCGGGACAAAAAAGCCGGGCGTTTCTGGACGCTCAGGCCGGTATTTTGGCAAAGGAGCTTGCGATGGGAAAACCCTGCCCCGTGTGCGGTTCCACAGAGCACCCCGACCCTGCGGCGGTGGCGGAGGAAGTCCCCGACAAGGAGGAAGTGGACCGGCTGCAAAAGGCCGCTGAGCGCGCCGAGAACGATGCCCGGTCAGCCAGCGAAAATGCGGGGCATTTGAAAGCAAAAGCGGAAAGCGAAAAAGAGGCCTTGATGAAGCAGGCGCTGCGGATTATCCCCGATGTGACGGCGGAAACGCTGCATGATAGGCTCCGGCAGGAGATGGCCCGCCAAGAGGAGGAAACCGCACAGGCGAAAGAGCGAAAAGAGCAGGCGGAGCAAAACGCTGCCCGGCTGGAGGAAGTGCGGCGGCGAGTTCCCGTTTTGGAGGACGACTTGAAGGGGCGGGAAGAAAATCTCAACCGGGCGAAAGCCGATGTTTCCTCGTTGGAAAAGGAGGAAAAGCTGGTCGCACAGCAGATTTCCCGGCTGCAGGAGAGCTTGCCCTATCCCGGCAAACAGTGGGCGGAGCAGACCATTGCGGACTGGGGCGAAACGGTCCGGGAAATCGACGGGCAGATTCGGGAAGCGGAGGAGCGATTCCAGCAGCTTCAGCACCGGCAGACGGAGCTCGTCAGCGCCATCGATACCCTGACAAAGCAACTGTCGGGCAGGGAGATCGTGGACTTGGGCGCTCTGGCGCAGGAAAAGGCAAAACTGGAGGAGCAGCAGTTGGGCGTCCAGCAGCGAATCCTCGATTTGAACATGCAGATCGGCCAGAACAGCGGCGCGCGGGAAGTTCTCCGAAAAACCGGAGAGGATCTCAGCAAATTGGACGACCGTCTCACGTGGCTGAAGGCGCTGTCAGACACGGCCAACGGCACCCTTTCCGGCCAGCAAAAGCTGATGCTGGAAACCTTTGTGCAGGCCACCTATTTTGACAGGGTGCTGCGGCATGCCAATCTCCGCCTGATGGCCATGAGCGGCGGGCAGTATGAATTGCGCCGCCGGGAGGAGGAGACCGGCCTGCAAAGTCAGACGGGATTGGAGCTGAACGTGGTGGACCATTACAACGGCTCCCAGCGGGAGGCGAATTCCCTGTCCGGCGGCGAGATGTTTCAGGCTTCCCTTTCTCTGGCGCTGGGACTGGCAGACGAGATCCAGTCCTCCTTAAAGGGCGGCGGCGTCCAGTTGGACGCCATGTTCGTGGACGAGGGCTTCGGCTCACTGGACGACAACACCCGCCGGCAGGTCATGCAGGCCCTCGGCAGCCTGAGCGAGGGTCACCGGCTGGTGGGCATCATTTCCCATGTGGCGGATCTGAAGGAAGAAATCGACCGCCAGATCGTGGTGAAGAAGAACAGGACCGGTGGCAGCACGGCGACCGTTGTTTGTTAAATTACGGGAGGAAAACGTGGATCGAATCGACATCGACAAAGAGCTTGTGCAAAACTTGATTTCCCGGCAGTTCCCGGAATATGACGGGCTTCCCATCGGGCCGGTGGAGGAGCAGGGACACGACAACCGGACCTTTCGCCTGGGAGAGGAGCTGACAGTCCGGTTGCCCAGCGCAAAGGCCTATTCCGATCACGTGTATCTGGAGTGGGAGCATCTGCCCCGCCTCCAGAAGATGTTGGATTTCCCGATTCCCGCGCCCATTGCCTTGGGACAGCCGGACGACTGTTTCCCATTCCCGTGGACCGTCGGGCGGTGGATCCCCGGGCAGACCATGACCCATGAGAATGTACGCGACGAAACGCGGCTGGCAAAAGAGCTGTCCGCCTGGCTCAGGCAGCTTCAGGCCGCGGACCCGTCGAATACCCCTTTGGCCGGCGCCCACAATTTTTATCGCGGCGGGGAATTGTCCGTCTATCATCGGGAGACTTTGGAAGCATTGGAGCGGCTCAAAACCATTCTTCCGCCCGAGGATATGGGCCGGTATCGAAAGATTTGGGAAGATGCTCTCAGCACGCACTATGCCGGATCCCCTGTATGGGTCCACGGCGATGTGGCTGTGGGCAATCTTTTGGTGCGGGACGGCAGGCTGGCGGCGCTCATCGATTTCGGTACGTTTGCCGCCGGAGACCCAGCCTGCGACTATGTGATGGCGTGGACCTTTTTTGACCGTTTCGCGCGGCAGGTGTTTTTGGAAGGCCTCCCGGAAGACATGATCCTGCGGGCAAAGGGCTGGGCCTTGTGGAAAGCGTTGATCACCTACTACGACGAGAATCCGAAGTCCCGCGCCCTGTCAAAAACAGTCCTCAGCGCAGTGCTGGAAGAGTAAAAAAATCGGCAATGGGAGAGCAGTCCGTGTTCCCATTGCCTTTCTTTTTTTGTTGTGCTATACTTTCCACAATATTCCTTTTCCGGAAATTGTGCTTGAGAGGTGTTTTTGAAATGAAAAGGGTACTGAGTTTCGTTTTAGCGGCGTTTTTGGTCGTGGGAATGGCGTGGACCGGAACGCCGGCGCAGGCGGCGGGGAAAAAACTGATCGCCATCACCTACGACGACGGACCGTCCATTTACACGCCCCAACTGCTGGACGGCTTGAAGGCCCGGGGTGTAAAGGCCACCTTCTTCATGGTGGGAAACCGGGTATCGACCTATCTTTCCACGGTGGAACGGGTCTATCAGGAGGGCCACCAGGTGGCGAATCACAGCTACGACCACAGCGATCTGACGGGGCTGTCGGTATCGGGGATCAAGAACCAGATCCAGTCTACGAACTATCAACTGGACAAGGTCTGCGGGTCGGGGACAAGCTACATGGTGCGCGCGCCTTACGGCAGTGTGAATTCCACTGTGTTCCAGTCGGTAGGCGCGCCGCTAGTGCTGTGGTCCGTGGACCCGCTGGACTGGATGTACCGGAACGCGGAGACGGTGAAGAACAACATCATCAACGGCGCCCACGACGGGGCGATCATCTTGGTCCACGACATCCATCCCACGTCAATCCCGGGTTCGCTGGCGGCCATCGACTATTTGCAGAAGCAGGGATATGAATTTGTGACCGTGCGGGAGCTGTTCCGCCGCCGGGGTGTTTCCGTGCAGAACGGCGTGCAGTACGGAAGCTGTAAGTCCACCGGCGTGGATTTGGGGCCCGTGGAAAAGCCGGTGATCACCGGGGAAGTGGAAAACGGCAAGATGCGGGTGACCATCACGGCCCAGAGCGGCGCTTCCGTCTACTACACCACGGGCACGGGAAAGCTCAACCAGACCGGCACCCGGTATACGGGATCGTTTTTGGTGTCCACGCCCTGCACGGTGCGGGCCGTGGCGGCCTTCAACATGAACGGCAGCCGCAGCGAGACCGTAGAAAAGACTTTTTCCATTCCCGCTGTGAAGAATCCCCGGCTGCAAATGGAGGAGAATACGCTGACTATCACCTGCGCCACTGCCGGGGCGAAGATCTTCTATTCCCTGAACGGCGGAGAAAATCAGCCCTACACCGAACCCGTGGCACTGGAGCCCGGGACGGAAATCGCGGCCTACGCGGAGTGCGAGGGGTATCTGCCCAGTGAGAAAGTGCGGGCTTCCTATTCAAGCAGAGGTAATTTCTTCCTGGATGTATTGGCGGACCAGTGGTATTACGACAGCATCGATCAGGCGGCTTCTCTGGGACTGATGGCCGGAGTGGAGAAAAATCGCTTTGCCCCGGAGGACGGCGTGACCCGGGGGCAGATGATCACCTTTTTGTACCGCTATTCCGGCGAAAAGGCGGGGGAGACTGCCCTGATGAATATGCCTTTTGAAGATGTGGCGCCGGATCAGTATTATGGGCCGGCGGTAGCCTGGGGCTATGAAAACGGCATTGTGAAAGGAACAAGCGAGACCACCTTCCGCCCCAACCGGGGGATCACCCGGGAGGAGATGGCCCAACTGTTTTTCGCCTTCCTCCGATACAGGGGACAGGTGGAGGAAGCAGATCACGCGGGGAATATCGACAGTTATACCGACGCGGCAAAGATTTCCGATTGGGCCCGGCCGGCAGTGGGGTATATGACTTCCATCAGCCTGCTGGTGGGGGATGATAAGGGCGCGTTCCGGCCTCTGGCCGGTTCCACCCGGGCACAGGCGGCGTCCGTGCTAATCAGAATGACAGAAAAAATAGAAACCGAATAATCATTTCAAAAGAAAAGCGGCACAGGAAAACTTCTCCTGTGCCGCTTTTCCTTTTTTGGACTGTGTTATCACCCGAAAGAACGTCCCATTCTGCCGCCACCGGGTTTTCCCCCACCAAAACCGCCAAAACCGCCGAATCCGCCGGTGGGGGAGGAATTGTCGATCACGACCTCTGTTTCCGTTTCCCCGATCATCAGGGTGCAGGTTTCTCCCAATTTCATCTCCGGCGTGCTGATGATGAGAGACGAGAAGCCGCAGGGGATCGTTTCAGACGCCAGCGTTTTTCCGGCCGAATTTTTCAGGGAAATTTCCGTTCCCGCTGAGACGGCGGAGATGTTGACCATGAGGAAGGCTTGCTCCGAGGAGGAATCAAACCCCTCCGCCATGGAACTGCCGCCGGCCGCGATCACCGTGCCGCCGCTGATTTCGCACACACCGCCGTTCTCACTGCCGTAGTCCAGCGCGCAGCTAGAAGTGCTGACGCTGATAAACACATTGCCGCCGCTGATATAGAGATCGCCGTTGGAATCCAGACCGTCCGCATCCCGGCCGGTTTCGTTGAGAATGACAATGTCCCCGCCAGTGATGCGGATCACGGAATTGCCGCCCCGGCCGTTGGCGTTGATGCCGTCATCGGTGGGACGGATGTCGATCTCTCCGCCGGCAACGGTGATGTCGATAGCTTCAAGCCCCTCGTAGCAGGACGGGATATCGATGCTGCCGGATTCCACATAGAGCCAGGCGGTCTCATCGTCGTTGGACACCGTGATGCCGTCGTCTCCGGCGCTGATGGTGAGATCCATCTCCGCAAGACGGACGCTGTCATTGGCGTGGATGCCGTCCTGCGGGGCGGTGATCTCGATCTTCGGGCCGACGATCACCAGATCGTCGTTGCCCACGATGCCGTGCTTGTACCCTGCGGTCACGGTGAGGGAACCGCTGCCGTTGATCGTCAGATCGTCCCGGGAATAGATGACGCCGTCGATTTTGTCGGAAACGGCGTCCTCAGAATATTCCGCACCGGCAGAGACCGTGTTTTCCGTGCCCTCCGCCAGCGTCAAAAACACCTTGTCCGCCTGCTCCACGAGAATGGCAGCGCTGTCATCGCAGTGGAGGGACACGCCGTTTAAGAGGACCCAGATCTTGTCGTCACCGTCCGCGTCGACGATGATGCTCCCGTTGGAAAGATCTCCTGAGAGAATGTATTTTCCGGCGTACAGAATGTGGACGTCGCCGTCGTAGACATAGGCTCCGTTGCCCTTTATGTCGGCGCCGTTCCCGGTCAGGGCGATCTCCGTTGCGCCGGCGGTATCCCACGCGCCGTTTCGGTCGCTCTCCGTGAATATGCCGTCCCCGCCGTCGTCATCGGTCATTGCCGTGATGCCGAGGGCCTTGCCATTCAGAAAGAGCGCTGTCAAAAGCACCGCGAAAATCGTAAAAACCATGCAAATGATGTCAATATGCTTGTGTGTGGACATACTTTTCATTCCTTTCGCTTTCGCGAAAGCCTCCTTTTTTGGGAACTGAATCTTTCCTTCAAAATCATATTCCGGGATGCTTAACTGTACCTTAAAAGTTTTTGCTTTTTCCGCTGCCACACATGGAAATTCAAATTGTAATACTATTTCGTTATGGTTTTATTGATATAGAACGTCAAAAAGTATCTTGACAAATATACTGAAATGTATTACAATTTCGCTGTTTCGATGATATTAAAAGCCGTTTCGACGGCAAAGAGGGAATGGTCCTTCCGCCCCGGAAATGCAAAATGACCCGATACAGGCGGGAACTTGCATTATATTGGTATTGACTTTACGGTGCGGGAGGACTATACTTTATTATGTCGAACTATATTCTGCATAAGTGTGGAATATAGATTTTCGGGACAACACCGCACGGAGATTGTATGTGGATTGCGCCTTCAGGCGGTCTTTGTGCGGTGTTGCCCCAGAGAATAAGGCAAACTGCGTGATGACTGGAGGAAACTGAAATGCAACTGTTCAAGCGCAAAAATCAAGGAAGAAATGAGGAACGGCCGCGTCCCCTGCGCCGGGGCCTTGCCCTGTTGCTCTGCGCGGCAATGATGCTGTCTATGCTGCCCGTTTCGGCACTGGCGGCGGAGGGGGATCCCATCGTCCCGCAGACGCCGGAAGCCCCGGCGGGGAGCGAGCCCATCATCTCAATGAAAGACGACAGCGTCACTTTTGACGAGGATACACTGGCGCGTCTCCGGGCAGGAGAACTGACCAAGAAAGAGGTGGATGCTCTTATCGAGCAGGGCCTCACCTTGGAGGACCTGCAGGATCCCTACGCCATCGCGCCCATGGCTATCACCACGCATTATGAGCACGTGGATTCCGGCTACTTCAAATTTATCGTCAACAAGCCGGAGCAGACGCTGGCTTTCGAGACTTATGCCGGCGAGGACGGTCTGACTTCGGTATACAACTATCTGCCCGCCACATGGGCCGGTCCCGTCAACAAGGCTCAGGTGAACGAAAACGACGAGTACTACCAGTCCCGTAACGCCGCACCGGTCATCGGCGGCGTAAAGCCCGATTTTACCAACAACTACGACCCTGAGGTGACCGGCGAGTTCAACGCGGGGAAACTGGGCACGGACCTTGAGAACCTGTACTATCCCCACCTGTACGGCAAGGTAAACGGTGTGGAGTATGAGGTCGCCCGTGTGTCCTACCACGACACCACCGTCAAGCGGATCGGTAACGTGCTCATCGAAGTTTCGGACAGCGAAGAGCCTATGCACTACATATACGTCTCCTCCGGGCGCACCACCGGTTCCACCAGCCACTTCATCATTCCCACCAATCCGGACGGCTCTGTGGAAAGCGACAACAAGATCACGGTGGAATACCAGCCTCTGGAGTACGGCATCACCTATGAAGTCTATGTGGACAATCTGGACGGCAAAGGCGGACAGCTTCAGAGCGCGGACAACGCCACCTTTGGCAGACACGCCATCTTCGGCTCGACCCGTTCCGAGAAAACGGTGGAGCAGATCGCCACTGCCACCGTCACCATTCCCGACGGGTACTATGCCCGCGTGTACATCGGCGACAAGACCGACGAAGGCGATTTTCCCACCAGTTATATCTCCTATGCGGACAGCCAGACCGATTATGTGGGAAGGCCGGGCGTGACCTCCATCCATGAGAAATTCCCCACGGAGAGAGGCTACGGAGAATTCCCCCTGGGCATGGGGCCCAGCTTTAAGACTGCCGGAGATACGGGAAGCGGCCCCGACGCCGTCGTTCTTGACGGCGACGCCCCGAACACCCCCAGCTACTTCACCCTCTCCGCCGTGTATTCCTCCGGCGACCCGGGCAGCGGCGACACCGAAATGGTCATTCGCGTGGTCATCGGCAAGCGCACCAATTTTACGGTCTCCAACGAACTCTGGGGAGAAACGCAGACCGACGGAGTTGTCCAGCAGGACAAGATCAAAGGCAACCTGCTGGGCGGCGAGCGCACGATCTTCATCAAAAAGGACGAAATCAGCGGTGACTTTATCTTTGATGACGCCCGCTATAAGGAGATCAAGCCCAGCACCGGTCAGCCCTATATCAAACCGGAGGACGTGCGGGTCAACGGAAGGACCGGCGAATATTCCTTTACCTGGATCTTTACCACGAAGACAAGGAACGGGGAAAACTTCCAGCTCCAAACGCTGTCCGTGAACGGCGAAAGCGTGGACGTTCCCTCTGTCAGCACCAATGACCCGTCCCATGCCACCGTCAATGATTTGGGCAAAGTTGATTCCAAGCCCAGAGTAAAGCTCCAAAACGCCGAGGTCGAGGTGTCCGTGAGGATCGTGGATACCAAGTCCGCCATGTATGAAGGCGACGAAACGGATTACGGAGATCAGTATCAGCGCCGGTACGAGGTGAGGTTTACCAACGTCACCCGCAATATCGTCATTACCACCAGCGCTTTGTGTCCCTCGGATCACCAGTCTTTCTCCGTGTCCAATCTGGACGGCGTGGATCTGGAGAGATGGGACGGCAGCAGGAATACCTGGACCGAGGTCACGCAGGGAGAGGTCCTGCACGTGAGCCAGGGCCTGCTGTGGGAGAATTATCCCACCAACCTGCCCACCGATCAAAACGGCGAGCAGATCACCGGCAATTTCAATGTCCGCGCCAAGCCCCATTACGGCTACGAGCTGCCGGGCGAAGCCCGGCTCCACACCGGCAAGCCGGATGAGAACGGCGAGCCGGACGGCGTGGCCGGTACGGTAGACGGCATCACCTATACGAACGGCTCCGGACAAGTTCAAAAAATCAACGCTCTCGCCGGTCCGGATGCGAACGGCTGGTTCTATCTGGACCTGAGCGGCGGGGAAGGGGACAGCTACTACCTCTCCATCTACGCTTCTCTGAAGCGGTATCAAGTGAAATATCTGAACGGCAGCCGCAGCGGTCCTGAGCTGCAGCCCTATGTGGATGGCCTGCCTGACGTCAATACCCTCCAGAATTTCCCGGACTTCTCCGATTGGAACGGACTGACCGCGGAAAACTACGGGGACGACTACAGGGTCGTGGACAACAACAACCAAAAATATTACAATCTGAATACCGCCAGCTCCATCCGGGTCAGCGCCAATATTCCGCAGGATCCGGCAGAGCGTCCCGCAGTGTTCAAGTTCTGGGTACTGACCAATGAGCAGGGCAAGCCCATCGACCGTTATGGCCAGCCGCACCTGGGCTATAAAACGACCGGCAGTGACGGCAGCGATCTGAGCGCCGTGAAGGGCGATACGCTGCGGCAGTTGGCCGACGTGATCGGCGGCGCGGTCCGGGATGAGAAAACGGGCATCTATACCTTCTATCTGACTGCCTACTGGACACCGGCGGCGGAAGCTTTCAGCTACTATATCGTCTTTGATAAGATCGATGAGACGGGCGCCGACAAGATGGACGCCTACTATCCCGGCAGCAGATACCCGATCCTGAACAAGGCCACCGGCGAACGGACCGGCCGATATGCCACCGTCGACCGCAACGCCTACACCAAGGTCACCTCTACCACGGTGGTCTTTGACCCCGATTCCGATTTGGTGGCGGAGTACATGGCCACAGATCCGTGGTATGAGCTGTACGAGGGACAGGAAGACGGCGACAGGCACAGAAACGGCAATAATGGCCTGTTCGTCTATACCGGCGTGGGGAACCGCGATATCATGAACGTGTGGTTCGCCTACACCCTGGGCGGCCTGACCGTGGCGAACACGGTGGACAAAGCAAAGCTGGACCACACCTTCTCCTATACGGTTTCCTTCAAGCTTCCGGAGGATAATTCCAATACGACGGGGGACGAGACGCTGTTCTTCGATCAGGGCTTCCAGAGCTATGTGAATTCCATCACCTCCAGCAGGAGAGCAGACGGCGGCACCAGCGTCAGCTATGAGAAGGACGCTGCCGACCGCAGTCTGACCGGCGTCTACAGCATCGGCTACAAGGATCAGTCCGGCCAGCTCCACACGCTGCCCCTCAACAAGCAGGGCGACGGGACCTACACCGGCACGTTTACATTGGAGGGCGGGCAGTCCGCCGTCTTTGACGATCTGCCTGTGGGCACGGAGTACACCGTCACAGAGCAGTTGGACACTGCGGGCTACAGCCTTTCCAAAGCCACAAAGACCACGGAGATCAGGACCGACGCGGACACCGACCCGGAGACCACTGAAACGATCAACACGGCCGCTGTTTCCGGCACCATCGCCGCTCTGACCGACGACGCGGTGACCTATGCCAATGAATTGGGTCTGGAGCTGGAGGTCAGCCAGTCCGTACACGGCAATGCCGCCACCACGGACGATATCTATGTGAAGCCGGACGATGTGATCACCTACACCGTCAGAGCGGTCAACGCCTCGTCCAAGGCCCTTACCGCCACTGTTTCCGACAAGCTGCCGGACAATCTGGAGTACGTTGCCGGCAGTGCCAGCAGCGGCGGCAGCTATGCGGGCGGCACGGTCACGTGGAATTCCATCACGCTGCAGCCCTCCGGTTCAGCGGGAAATTCCATGACCTACACCTTCCAGGCGAAGGCAAAGATCGGCGATCCGACTCAGAACGCCACTGTCGTGAATGAAGCCGCCGCGACCAGTGGGACTTCCCGCTACCTCAGCAACAAGGTGACCGCCAACTACGTCCCCGCCAACCTCACCGTCAGCAAGACCGTGAGCGGCAAGGGCCGGGAAGAGGAGCGGAATTTCACCTTTATGGTGACGCTGAGCGATACGACTGTCAACGGCACTTACGGCGATATGACCTTTACCGCCGGCGGGGCGCAGATCCAGATGAAGCACGGCGAATCGAAGACTGCCCGAAACCTGCCCTCCGGTGTCACCTATCGGGTACAGGAGGTGGAAGCCGGCTTGAGCGGCTACACCACCACCGTGACCGATGAAAATGCCGCCACCGTCACCGGCTCTTACGCAGAGGGAACTCTCAGCGAAAAGGACGTCACCGTGGCATTCAAAAACAGCAGACCCGAATCCACTTCCACCACCCTGAACGGCAAAACGACGCTGAGCAGCAGCGACAAGAGCCTGGAGGATGAGGAGTTTGAGTTCATCATTCTGCCCAACCTGGGCACGGGCGCTTCCGGCACGGGACCCATCCCCACCAGCGGCAGGATCGTGAAAAACGACGGGGAAGGAAACATCGTCTTCCTCACGGAGGCCGACAAATATGTGGCTCCCGGCGTGTATACCTACTCTGTCCGTGTGCATCTGCCCGAAACCATTCCCGCAGGTTACACCTTTGACACCACGACGTACACGGTGGTCGTCACTGTGACGTTGGACGAGGCCAGCGATACCCTCAGCGTCGCAGGTGTGACGATCTCGAAGGCCGGCGCATCGGGAACGGTAGAGTCCATCCTCTTTGAGAATGTCTATCGTGCCGGCGATGTGACCGCAGTCGCCCGGGCCAGAAAGGAATTCAACGGCGATCTGGCAAGCGGTGAATTTACGCTGGAGCTGGATGCGGTGGAACCCTCTAATGCTCCCCTGCCCGGCGGTGTTTCCGGCTCTGCCACCACGGTCAACGGCGCAGGCGGCCAGTTCCAGTTTGACCCCTTTACTTTTGAGAATACCGGAAAGTATGTGTATAAGTTCTCCGAGCACGACGATGGCGATCCCAATATCGATTATGACGATACGGTCTACTATTGCGTTGTGGTCGTGAGCACAGATGGCTACAGGGCCACCTACTATAAGGGCGAGGAAGATTACCGAGCGGAACGGAACCCCCTGACGATCAACGATGTTATCTTCAAGAACGTCCTGAAGAACGGCCTCACCGTCAAGAAGACGGTGACCGGCGAAGGAGCGGGAGCAGAGGACGCCTTCTCCTTTACCGTGACGCTGGACGATGAGAGCATCAACGGCACCGGCGATTACGGTACCTACGGCGCTTCCCATACGCCCGTGGAGTTTGTGAACGGCGTTGCCAACTTCTCCCTGAAGAACGGCGAGAGCGCCGAGATCACGGGAATTCCCGTGAAAACCGGCTATACGGTAGTGGAGAACAGCGCCAACCAGAACGGCTACATCACCACCGTGAAGGACGGCAATGCAGAGGGCGCGATCACCGAAGGAGACCCTGTTACAGTCGAATTTGTGAACCGCAAGCCCGCCGCCGCTCAGGTGGATACCGCTAAGCTCACCGGAAAGGTGACGCTGACCACAGATTCTCTGGTGGATCTCAGCCTCCAGAACGACCAGTTCTCTTTCGTCATTCTGCCTTATGGGAACAATCCCAAGAACGGCCCTGTGAGAGAGCGGACGACGATCGGAAATACCGCTGCCGGCGATATCCCGTTCTATGATCTGTTCAGCTCTGACGGATTTACCACAGCGGGTACGTATCGCTATACCGTGCGCCAGCCAAGCGGCAACGCGCGGGGTTATCAGTACGATACCGCCGAATACGTTGTCACCGTGGTGGTGACCGATAACGGCGGAAACAGGCTGGAAAGAGAAACTTCCATCACCGTGACAAAGGACGGCTTTACCGGACCCACAGACGCCATCACCTTTGCGAATGTTTACGCCCCTGCCGGAGCGACCATCGATGAGGTGAACGGCAACGCGGCCAACAGTCTGCTGGTTCGCAAAGCCTTGACCGGCGCTCCCCTGACCAACGGACTCTTCTACTTCATGATCACCGCAGATGACAGCAATCCCCAAAACGGCGGACCCATCGGCGTCGATCCCGAAACGGGAGGTAAGAGAAAGACCGTTCAGAATGACGGCGCAGGCTATATTTCACTGTTTGGAAATTCCACCTTCTCCAAGGCGGGCGAGTACAATTATGTCATCACCGAGATGAATCGCGGTACTCCGGGCTATACCTACGATAGCACAGAGTACCGGGTGAAGGTCAATGTGACGGACAATAACGCCGCCGGCCGGCTGGAGGCGACCGTTGTCTCGGTGAACGGAAGAGGCAATACGCATACCATCACCTTCCAGAACAGCTACTACGCTCCCACCACCGTAAACGAGGGCGGAGACAACGACAGCGCGGGCACGGCGGACAGCCTGGTGGCCAGGAAAGTCCTGACCGGCGCGACCTTGACGGAAAATCAGTTCCGCTTTGTCATTGAGCCGATGGCCGGCAACTCCGGCGGCGACCCCGTCACGGAGACCAGATACGTGTACCATGCCGGAAATGGCAGGATCAAGCTGTTTGACGGCCTCACCTATACCAAGGCGGGCAGCTACAAGTACACCGTGAGCGAGCTGATCCCGGCGACGATCCCCTCCGGCTACACCTATGACGAGACCCGCTACACGGTGACCGTCACGGTGACGGAATCCCTGGCCAACGGCGCGGGCAAGCTGGTGGCAAAGACCGCAGTCACCGGTCCGAGCGGCGACACGGGGAACACCATCGTCTTCAACAACAAATATGAATCCAATGCTGTAACGGTGACCGAAGGAGCGGGCGGCCTGCAGGCGTCCAAGACGCTGACCGGTGGCACGCTGACAGATGGACAGTTCCGCTTCACCGTCACACCGGAGGCCGGCAACCCCGCCGGAGACCCCATCACATCGGCAAAGACCGTGACCAATGCCGCAGACGGCGCCATCAAACTGTTTGAGAATGTCTACTACGACACGGTGGGCGACTACAAGTACACCGTGAGCGAGGTAAACGATCATGCCAGCGGCTACACCTACGACGACAGCGTATACACGGTGACCGTCTCCGTGACGGAGGCGGGAGGTCAGCTTACGGCGGCGACTTCGGTCACGCTGGACGGCGCCGACACCGGCAACAGCATCGTCTTTGAGAACAGTTACAGCGCCGGTCCCGCCGGTGCGGCAACCGTGGACGAAGGAAACGAGAACAGCGCGGCCAGCCTGGTCGTGAAAAAGACTCTGACCGGCGGTTCGCTGAAGGCAAATCAGTTCAGCTTCACCATCACACCGGTGGTCCTCGGTCTCGCCGGCGATCCCATTCCGAAGGAACGAACCGTGAAGAACAGCGCGAACGGCAGCGTCAAGCTGTTTGACGGCGTTCAATTCACCACGGCCGGCGACTACAAGTATACCGTGAAAGAGGTCAATGCCAGAGAAAAGGGCTACACCTACGACGACAGCGAGTACACGGTGAGCGTTTCCGTAAAGGATAACGGCGCAGGTCAGCTCACGGCAACGACCGCAGTCTTGAAGGGCACCGCCGACATGGGCAACAGGATCACCTTCCAGAACACCTACGTCTATACCGGCGGGTCCGATCCCGGCCCCGGCCCCGGTCCCGATCCCGGCCCCGGCCCCGCTCCCGCACCCGAGGAGTGCGACGGCGGCGCAAACTGCCCCAGCCGCGCCTTTACCGACCTTAATCCCAGCGCCTGGTATCACAAGGCCACGGATTACGTCATCACCAAGAAGCTGATGAGCGGCACGAGCACCACGACATTCTCTCCCAATTCCACCCTGACCCGTGCCATGCTGGTGACCATCCTCTGGCGTGCGGCGGGCTCGCCCAAATCTACCACGGGCAGCAATCCGTTCAAGGATGTGCCGGCCAATCAGTACTACTATCAGGCGGTCATGTGGGCCTATGAGAATAACGTGGTAGCGGGCACGACTTCCACCACCTTCTCGCCCAATTCGCCCATCACCCGCGAGCAGTTGGCGGCCATCCTCTGGCGCTATGCCGGAAGCCCGGGAACCTCGGGCAGCTTCGCCGGCTTCACCGACAGCAACAAGGTCAGCGCCTATGCGGAGATCGCCATGCGCTGGACGTTGGAACACGGCATCATGAGCGGCAAGGGCAACGGCATCCTCGATCCGGGCGGAAAATCCACCCGCGCCGAAGCAGCCTCCATGCTCATGCGGTATCTGGAACGGGATACCGACACGAAGAATAAAGCACAATAAGCAAGCAACGCGCTGCGGCGCACGATCAGCAGGACCCTGCCAACCGGCAGGGTCCTGCTGTTTTTTTGCTCGTTTTCCGGCCGTGCAGAAGTTCCCTGCGCCAACCTGCCGGAAGTTTCCTGTGGGGAAACTCCAAGACCGAAAAGAGAGACAGATTCGGAGACCAAAATCGAGGCGGGGCGACAAAGAATCGATAGAAACGAACAGGAGAGAGGGACCGAAGTCCTTCTCTCCTGAGATGAGGTCTGTTCAGAGACTGTCAACGATTAGTTGTAATAATCATAATCATAATCATAATCGTACCAGCCGAAAGTGCGGCGGACTTCCATGGAGTTCCGGCTCCAGAGCTGATCTACGTCTCTCCGCACCAACCGCTTTTCTTTGCCGTTGTAGCAATACAGATCGCCGTCGGAAATATACAGCAGCGTGGACTTGTCCACCCGGATATACTGAGTAATGTTGTCGCCGATCAGGGTCGCCTCACCCTTGGGGTCGAACATGGTCAGCTCATATCCATAGTAATTTCTGTAACCGGTGTAGGCCAGGATCACGCCGTCTTCGTAGAGCTTGATGTTGCTGAGCAGTACATCCCTTGCCAGGCGGGTGCCGGCGCCCTTGCTGTAGGAATACAGATCGCAGTAGGTCCTGTCATTGCTTTGATAGGCGCCGCTTGCATAATACAGGGTATCGCCGTCCGCAGACAGGACTTGAACTTCATCGGTGATGACCGTAAAGTCTCCGACAACACCGCCGTTAATGGGGGCCGCAGACAGAACGTTGTCGCTATCGCATAAGTAAACGGTCTTGTCCCCAAAGTAGGGCGTTGCATAACCGCTGTCATAGGCCTCTGCATAAGTCTTTGCAGCACCGGCAGACATCCGGCAGATGCTGCCGTCCGAAAGGAGAATATAATTCTCAGCCTTGCGGTCGATATTAAGCAGGTCGCGAACATCGTAAATGGAGGATATATTTTCAAGCCTGACGGTGCCGGAGACAAGCTCCGTAGTGTTAAAGAGCAACCCGCCGGTATAGCCTCTGAACTCCAGAACATTCTCGTGGATCACAGACAGCTTTCCTTGGTCGAAGCAATACAATGTGCGGATATCATAGTCGTTTTCTTTGTTCTGCAAAGATTTACGCAGATCGATTCTGCTGTCTGCTTCATACCATTTGTCCCAAGCGTCATAATAGGCGTCATAATCGGTATCTGTGCCGGATTGGTATTTGTTGTAGCAAAGCCACATCCACTGCCACTCCTTCTCGGGGTTATCGGCATTTTTCTGAATTTCCTTCAGAGCGGCTTTTACTTCGTCCGTCACCAAAATATAGCCGTTTTTGTCGGCAGAGCTGCCGAATTTGTCAATAAAGCTCTGGGTAGCCGCGACAAGTCGCTCAGTGTTATCGCCCCAGTTTCTTTTGACGGCCTCCTCCATGGAGTAACACCACCACGTGCTCTCCCCATACCAATACAAATCTTTGGTGCAGGACGTATAGAGCTCGTCAAAGTCGCTTTCGGACAAATTGGAGCCATGCACCATCTCGTAGCTGTACCTGGGAACGCTGAAATCGTCAGGATCGGGTTCGGTGATTCCGGCGTCGGCGGCCGCATAGGTATCTTCCACAAAATCGTAGAGGCTGAGCGTTTCCCCGCTTGCCGCGACGAAATATGTCTTGTCGCCGAGGCGAGTCACATAATTGGCCTTTTCACCCAGTTTTTCGGGCTTTTTCTGAAATCCCACCGTATACAGAGTTTCAGAACCGTCATCCTCGTTTTTCGTGTAAAGAATATTGTCAAAACCGTCGCTGGTGTAAAGATAAGAACTGGAGAGACCAAAATCGAGGTCCAGTCTGTTGTCAATGTCGTTGAGCACTACACCGTACAGATTATACCCGTCAAAAACATCCTGCACAATGTACACGATACGATCCGCTCCGTCTATATAGTAGGAAACTACATTCCTCGCGATTTGGGTTGCCTCTTTCCCATTAAAATAGTACAACGTGCCGTCGCCGTTTTTGTAAGCCACAGAGCCATCATCAAGGAAACGGAACCCAAGGGCGACATTGGCGGCGACAGTCTCAATATACTTGTCGTTTTTGCCGGGGTCAGCTTTCAGCTTACCGTACTCAGCCCGGCAGAGAGAGCCGGTGTCTGTATAGCTGTCGTACTTTGTATAGTAATAGATGTACTTCCCGTCAGGGCTAAACGACAGCAATTTAGACGCGGTACTGTCGGATCTGCTCGAAGCGATCTCAATGGTCTGATCTTTATCGAGATTGGTGATCAGTTCGTATTTTCCGTCAGAGAGGTATGCGTAAGCGTTATTGCTGCCGGAACCGGAAAACAGAGCTTTCAGCCCGATCACAGCGATCACAGCGACGATCACCACAGCGGCGATGCCGATGAGCGTTGTGCGGCTAAACTTTTTCTTGGGCGGAACGAAGCCGGGGTTCGGGACGGTGACAGGCGCAGCATATGCCGGAGCGGCCGCTGCGGGCACGTTCTGCTCCGCCGGAATTACGGGAGCTGCTTCGGGCACTCTTTGCTCCGCCGGAATTACGGGAGCTGCTTCGGGTACATTCTGCTCGGCCGGAATTACGGGGGATACTTCGGGCGCATTCTGCACGGCCGGAATTACGGGGGCAGGTTCGGGCAGTTTTTCACCGCATTTGCTGCAAAATATGCTGCCATCAGGTAAAATACTGCCGCACTTGGGACAGATCATTTGAATTCCTCCTACCTTTGAGAGTGAAATGATTGACAATAACCGCAATCTGTGCGGTTATTGTAGCACAGCAGTGTCGAAAAAGCAAGGGATTCGCCGCTTCTTGGCGCAGCAGTACAGAAAAGGATCCATTGTGTCGATTTCTGCAAAAGTACGCCTTTCGAGATCTTTTTTCGTTTCTTTTTAGCCGACGCCGTCTTCTTTGAAACGCCGATACAGGCCGCCTGCCCATTGGGACCCGTCTTGACCGCAGATCGGCGGAGGGCATATAATAAATGCATTCAGAGCATCGATTTCTTCTATAAGAAATTTAGAAATTTTTCAATTCTGTAAAACCTGACTTGCTTTTCCGCCGTCTTAGTTGCCGTAAGGAGGTGAAAAGCAATGAGCGCCGATACGATCCGAAAGCTCTTGTCGCGGTATATTGAGGAGAGCGAAGTAGATGAGGAGACTACGGAAAGCATCTTGAAAAGAATTCTGAGAATCCTCTTTCCCAATAAGAAGGACGCAAAAAGGACAGAAGCATCCAGGAAATCTGATCCGGACTGAAAACAAATTGCCAACGTAAAGGAGAATACTCTATGAAACGACGTGTTTTTGCCCTGCTGCTGGCCCTGTGCCTGACCCTGACCGTAATGCCGACGTCCGCAAGTGCCGCAAATTTGCAGCCGGCAGTGACGGACAACCATTGGGCCCACGATTATAAGTTTAATTGGGCCCAACCGATCCAATCTTATCTGTTTGAAAACGACTTCGGCGGCGTGACACGGGTGGAATATGTGAAGACCGCCGACCAGTACACCTTTGATTTTGACAAAGATGAATGGTATGACGGCCCCGAACAGGGATACATCATCGTAGAAGAATACGATGACCGTTTCCAACTGGTAAACAAGGTCGATATCCCCAAGGAGCTGAGCAAATGGGGAGGCTTCTTCGCCGGTGAGGATTACAACTTCTTTATCTTCGCCGAGAACAATCCCGCTGAATCGTTTAACGACGACTATATGAATGAGACCTTCCGGGTCGTCAAATATTCCAAAGACTGGAAGCGTCTGGACATGATGCAAGGCTATGGATGGGGCTATAAGCCCGTTGAGGCCGGCTCCCTGCGCTGTGCGGAATATGGCGGTATGCTGTACATTCGCACTTGCTATCAAATGCTGAAGCAGGGCGGGGCACACCACCAAGCCAATCTGATGGTGGCGGTCCGCCAGAGCGACATGAAATGCACGCAGGTCTTCGGCGGCGTGGTCGGGGGCGAATACGGATATGTGAGCCACTCCTTCAACCAATTCATTATGATCACCAGCGAGGGAAAGATCGTCACCGTGGACCAGGGCGACGCCTATCCCGAACGGGGCGCTCTCCTGTCGGAATATATCCCTCCGGCGGGCAGTGAGATTTTTACCGATTATGAAAATACCTGGTACAGCATTTATCAGGTAAATATGCGGAAAGCAGAAGGTTCAAAAGGAGAAAACGAAACCGGAATGGAAATCGGCGGCCTGGCAGAAACGAAAAACGGCTATCTGGTAGCCTATACCTACAATGACCGAAACGACGATATCTCCCCTGCCTATCTGGGCTATGTGACGAAAGACAGTATCGGACTGAAAAAGGAACCTCAGATCACCACCCGAACCATCTCCGACGGGTTCTGCGCCAATCCGGTCCTCGTCCCCACAGGGCTTGACGGCGGCTATGTCCTTTGGGAGGAAGTGGAATACTATTTTGACTCCATTTGGGGGGAGATGATGGGTCTCTACTCCCAGAGAAGGACCTTCTACTATGCCCGCTACTACGGCGACGGCACTTTGGGCCCGACCCAGAAGGCGGACGGCGTTCTCTCCGACTGCCAGCCTATCATCTACAATGGCGAAGTCCTGTGGTATACCACCAACAACTCCACGCCCACCTTCTACATTCTGGGCGAGAACGGCCTGAGAGCGGTCTTTAAGGACGTGCCGGGCGACGCCTATTACTACGACGCTGTGGAATGGGCCGTGAAGAACGAGATCACCAGTGGCACGGATATTTCCCATTTCAGCCCCAATACGGGCTGCACCCGCGCGCAGGCGGTGACCTTCCTGTGGCGTGCTGCCGGAAAGCCTGAGCCGCAGAGCGGTTCCTTGAAGTTCACCGATGTGAAATCGGGTTCCTATTACGAAAAAGCCGTCCGATGGGCGGTCGAGCAGGGAATCACCTCCGGCACGAGCACCACGAAATTCAGTCCCGACGCCAAATGTACCAGAGCGCAGATCGTCACATTCCTGTGGAGGGCAGCGGGGAGTCCGTCCGCAGACGGCGACTCCTTCTCCGATGTTTCGGGCAGCTCGTATTACAGCAAGGCGGTTTCCTGGGCGGTGAAGAGTAACATCACCAGCGGTACAGGCAATGGGAAATTCAGCCCTGACCAAAGCTGCACCCGCGCGCAGATCGTTTCCTTCCTCTACCGCGCCGCGTAAACGTGATGACCGATCCTTTTTGCAGAGAAAAAGACGCAAAGAGGGCGGAAGTATAAAAAATTGTGAAGAAAAAGAATGAGGGAATCCACTATGAAATGCTACAACTGCAAAAAAGAAGTGCCCAATGACACCCGGTTTTGTCCCAAGTGCGGTTCGCGCCTGCAAATTACGGAGGACTTGGTCCAACGCGCGGCCTATGACGACGAGGCGTTCCAGCAGCTCTACTACATGACCAAGGACAATGTCTACTATACGATCAAGGCCTTGATCCAGGATGAAGATCTCATTGAGGACCTGACACAGGATACCTATGTCAAGGCTGTCGGTGCGCTGCCGCAGTTAAAGGAGGCGGCGGCATTCCGGGGCTGGATCAAAATGATCGCCCGGAACCTTGCCATCGATGCTCTGCGCAGAAACCGAAACAAGACGGTCGCGTTTTCCGAAATGGTTTCCGTGGATTCCGACGAAGCCGTTGAATTTGAGGATGAGCGGATCGATTCCTTGCCGGAGGAAGCGGCGGACAGATCAGAGACAACACGGCTGATCGAGGAAATCCTTGGAACGTTACCGGAAGAGCAGAGATTGACGGTTGTCATGCACTATATGCAGCAGATGAGCGTCAAGGAAATTGCCGAAGCTTTCGGGGTATCGGAAAATACCGTGAAAAGCCGCTTGAATTACGGCCGAAAGAAGATCGAAGAGGAAGTCCGCAAGCTGGAAAAAGAGGGCACGAAGCTCTACAGCCTGTCGCCGGTTTCCTTCCTGCTGTGGCTGCTTAGAAGTCAGGAATCGTATCCGGCGGCCTTGCCGGACGCGAAGATCCTGCAGGCGGTTTCCGAGGCGGCAAAAGGAGCCGCTGCCGCGGCAGGCGCGCAAAGCGCGGCAACGGCAGCGCAGAGCACAGCAGCAACGGCGGTAAAAGGCGCAGCCGGTGCAGTGGTAAAGGGTGCCGCCGCAAAGGGGACTACGGCGATCTCCGTCAAGCTGGTAGCTGGGATCATCGCGGCGGCTGTCGCGGTGAGCGGCGGCGTGGGATACGTCGTATATCGGCAGAATCATCCCGATGTGGAGATACCCGGTGTGGTTTCCTCCGCCGTGGAAGAAAGCTCCGTGGCGCCTGTCGAGACCCAAACGCCTTCCGAAACACCTTCCGAAACGCCTTCCGAAATATCTTCCGAAGTTTCGGAGCCTGAGGAGCCGAAAGTCGATATCAACGAAGCCTACCAGACGATCATTGATGAGTATGCGACGCTTTACGCTATGGACGACGAAACCTATCTGTCCAATCCAACCGCATTTGGAGAGAACATCCGTCATACGATGATGCTGCGGAATTACCACAGCTACCGCCAAGACGAAAATTATATGACCTACAGTTTTGGTCGGTCTTGGTACGCCTACGCGGACATCAACGATGACGGCATCGACGAGCTGCTGCTGGGCGGAGGAGAGTATGCCGGCGTAGATTCATTCGGCATATATGTTGAGGACATTTTCTACTTTGACGGAACATCCGCCAAATGGGTTCTTGACGAATCTGGGATTCAAGTAGATGTCAATTCCTATCAGAGCTTTACTGTATTTGAAAATGGGTCTGTTTTGGCTTACTGGATTGATTCGGAAACTGGCAATTATATCGAAGGGCTGCTGCAGTTTGACGGAACAGGATGGCATCCTGTTGTTGCTTATCAACGCTATATGAGCCCCTCCGGCAGCGGTATGGTCTATACCAATGGCAGCGAAGAGCTTACCTTTGAAGAATATGTGGCGGTGATTCAAGGATATGGGATCGATTATTTTGACAGCCGGGTCTATGATTTCGACTGGCAGCCCATCGACCTGCCGTGACGATTTTCAAAAAAGTAAAAAAATTTTTTGATTTCTTAAAACCTTCTTCAGGAGTTTTGCGTCTTGGTGGGTGTAAGACAAAAAATCACTGAAATGAAAGGGAGAAAAAACAATGAAAACTACATGGAAAAAGAATGCGTGTCTTGGGCTGATCTGCCTGTTGATGGCTCTGGTTCTGGCTGGCTGCGGCGGGCCGAAAGTCAGCATGGAGGACTGTACAAAAGTCACCTTTTCCGGGGCCGATGGCTATGGACGGGTGAGTACTTCCTTTGATGGCGATCAGGTTTTGTATCTGGCTTACGGCGACGACGCTGGTATTGAAAAGAACTTCGGCAGCGCAATGAGAGCAATGGATTACTTCTACGATGTGAAGATCACTGCGGACCCCAGCGAAAATTTGAGCAACGGCGATAAGGTGACGTTTACGGTTACCTATCCCGAGCAGCTTGAGGAGATTTTGGGCGTCAGCATTTCTCCCAAGAGCGGCGGAACCTGGACGGTCACGGTCAGCGATCTGCCCGAGGTGGAAGAATTTGATCCATTTGAGAATCTGACTGTCAGCTTCTCCGGCTATGACACTCGCGGTACGGTCGAGCTGACCGGCGGCAATGACAAGCTCAGATATACAGCGGACCGGACCGACGCACTCAGCAACGGCGAGAAGATCACCGTGACCATCGAGGGCGGCAGCGGCGGCTTCGATACCGTGGAGGAGTATTGCATCGAAACGCTTTACAAAGTGCCCACATCCATCAGCAAGGAATATGAGGTGAGCGGGCTTGACGAGATCAGCGTGATCGATCTGTTCGAGGGCATAGAGATCACCTCCAGCGGCATCGCCCCCGAAGGGAAACTGGAAGTCACCGGCAAGTATGACGGCATCGCCTATCGATATG
>JAFLRP010000083.1 GCA_022511515.1 Acutalibacter sp. | reverse complement strand
CCATCGCCTATGACCCTTACATGTGGGAGGTGGTGGAAGCGGATCGTTTCACCGTCTGTGGCGGTGACGGCGGGTGCAATATTTGCGGCGGAATGGGGCTGCTGATGAGCTATCTGCCCTGCTCGCCCCACCGTAGGCCGGAGGTCCGGGACGGCGGAGACCTGAGCGACATGAACGGAAACTATGATTTCTTCCGCTGCATCATTCGTCTCGATAACTAATAAAGTTCTGAAGGAACGCAAGGAGAAAGGAGAATGCAAATGAACAGAGAAGAATTGCTGAAAAAAATAAAAGAATGGAATGGAAAGGGCGAGCACAAAAAGATAATTGACGCCATAGAAGCCCTGCCGCAGGAAGAATGGGGTTATGAGCTGACCTGCCTTTTGGCGCGAGCGTATAACAATATAAATGGAGCTCCGCAACTGGAAAAGGCGGTGTCCTTGTTTGAGTCTGTGCGTGAGGAAGGAAAAGATGATCCCCTCTGGCACTACCGTTTGGGCTATGCACTTTATTATTTACATAAATCGGAAGAGGCGCTGACCTGTTTTCGCCGGGTTTTGGAACTGGATCCGGACGATTCAGATGCGTTGCAATTTATTGGGTGGTGTGAGGCTGCCCAAAAAACAAATGAAGTTGTTGCAAAAACGGTTGCTGATCCCGATAGGAGCGATTCAAAGGAGATCAATATGGACGCAGACGCGGTAAAACAGGAATTAAAGGATTTGTGCCGGAATGCCATCCATTTGAACATCGGCGGCAAAGGTGCGGCTGCTGTAGGTGGCACTCGCTTCGGTGGCGTACCCGATGTGCCTGCTGATTTTGTTTGGCCTACTTATGATGGGACATCTTACAATGATGATGAGGTAAAGTCCCGTCCCCTTTCGTTCCTTGCCCAGTTCAACTGCGCCGAGCTTGCGACCCTGGATACGGAAGGACTGCTGCCGAAAACTGGTGTGCTCTCGTTCTTCTATGAAATGGAGAGTATGCGTTGGGGCTTTGACCCCAAAGACGCAGGCTGCGCTCGGGTGTTTTGGTTTGAAGATACCTCTGCGCTTGCGCCCGCGCAGGTGCCGGAAGATTTGGCCGGCGATTTCCGCTTCCCCATGCTGAAAATCGCGATGGAGTCAGGCCCAGCCTTTATCGACGGGCAAGATTTTCGTATTCTCCACGAAGGCGAGATTGACTGGGAAGCTATGGGCGATATTTTGGATGAGCTGGGCATCGAAGACCCCGAAAACTGCTCCAAGCTCTTGGGCTGGCCGAACTTGATTCAGGGTAGCATGATGCTGGAATGCGAGTTTGCCTCCCGCGGCTATTATCTCGGAAATCCCGAGGGGTGGGCGAAAGTTCCCCAAAATGAGCGCGAAGAGAAAATGCAGACTTCCTTGGAGGATTGGCGGCTCTTGTTCCAGCTTGATACTGTGGAGTCGGCAGAGGACAATTTTGAGCTGATGTTCGGCGATTGTGGCAGGCTCTATTTCTGCATCCGCAAGGAAGATCTGCTGGCGCGCCGTTTTGACCGGATATGGCTGATTTTGCAGTGCTATTAAGGGAGAGCAGGAATGAACAGTGATGAATTTATTCGGCAGAACGGGACGGCAAATCGCCTTTGGGTTTTGTGGCGTGTTCTTACTTATCGTCGGCGTGTAGATGCTGTTTGTATAAACGGAAGGTAAGGGATTAATAAGCGGGCGGCATTTTTCCCCGGACCCGATATGATATGTGAGTAGAAAGGACTTGAAAAAATGGGATATGCACGCATTCTCAAAGACAAAAACGGAAAACCGTCCGGCTATCGTGAGTGTGACGGCGAAGTTGCCTATATGCCAGAGCAGCAATCCTATGAAAATATTTTCCGAAAAGTAAAAATTGATATTGATACAATGGAAGTTTTGAACCACGATTTTATAATAGATAAGGTGTGTGTTTATCGAAAAGGTCTTCTGTTGCGCGGTATTACGCCGGAGGGCTTTCATGTTTACAATGGAGTTTATATCGGAAACCATCAGGTGATCTATACGCCTTACGGTGATGCTAAAATTGCCCACCCCGCATCTTTTGAGG
>JAFLRP010000082.1 GCA_022511515.1 Acutalibacter sp. | reverse complement strand
ATACTGAGAAGCTGTACCAATAGCCCCAGCACAATCTTTGCGGCTCAAAATGCTGCTGACTGCGTTAAAAATCTTAGAAGCTGTACCAATAGCCCCGGCACACATCTTTCCGGCTCAAAATGCCGCCGGCTGCGTTAAAAAATCTGGAAATACAAAAGTATTCCTGCAATTTTTTGCCTTGCCAGCAGCATTTTTTGCTCGCAAAGCTGCGCACTGTGTATATTGGTACAGCTTCTGAAATCCATTAAAAAGCAGACAAAGGCTGCTTTTTATAGCGCCGCAGGCGCGTTGGATTTCGTATGAGACATGCCGCTGTGCTGAGCACAGCGGCTCCCGTTAAAATGTCTCATTTTAACGGGAGAATAGTATTACCCATCGGTATACCGGTGTGTAGATTGGAGGAAGCGGAAAAGGTGTTATCATGGTTGGATTTATCGGATTGGGGAGCATGGGAAAACCCATGGCAAAAAAACCTGCTCAAGCCGTATTTTGACACAATGGCTCGTCGGCCATGCTGTTGGATCCCACCAATCCCCGCTGCCGGCAGATTACCGGCCGGATCCCGGTTCACCGCTGGGGCACCGGCGAGGATATGAAAGGCGCCTGTATCTTTCTCGCTTCACACGCCAGCGACTATGTAGCCGGCGCGGTCATACCCGTAGACGGGGGATATCTGGGGAAGTGAGCGGCCGCGCGCCTTCAGCTCAGCTTATGGAAGCTCAAGATAGCGCGCATAGTCTCGGCGAGATTATGATCCGCGAACTGACGGCTGACGGATAGGTCTTCCGCCTTTCGATTGATCGTAAAAATACCCGACACGCCCATGTGATAGGCTTCGTCCGCGCTTGCGTCCGCCGCGCCCGCGACGACGACGACGGGCACGTTCTTTTTGCTCGTTCGGTTCAGGATGCCGGAGAGCACCTTGCCCTGAAAACTCTGTGCGTCCACCTTTCCTTCGCCGGTGAAAACGAGCTGCGCGCCATCCAGCGCGGCGTCAAATCCGACCAGATCCAGCACGGTATCGATCCCCGATCTGATCTCGCCGTCGAAGAACGCGAGGATACCGGCGCCCAACGCTCCCGCCGCGCCCGCTCCGGGTACTTGGGATACGTCTTTGCGCAGATTTTTCTTGATCGCCTCGGACAGCGCGGTCAAATTGTCATCGAGCAGCCGGACGGTATCCGGATCCGCGCCCTTTTGAGGGGCAAAGACATAGGCGGCTCCGTTTGGCCCGTACATGGGATTTGTGACGTCGCTGATTGCGACAATATGGACGCCTCTTAACCGCTCCCGAATGGCAGAGACGTCAATTCGCCCGATCTCCGTCATTTGACCGGCGTCCGGCGCAAATTCCTCGCCGGTGTCCCTGCGGAAGAACTTGGCGCCGAGTGCGCGCGCAAAACCCGTGCCGCCGTCGTTCGTGCAGGAGCCGCCCAAACCGATGGCGATCTCTGTGCAGCCGTCCGCGACGGCGGCTTTCACCACTTCGCCCAGTCCATAGGTGGTCGTTTTTCTGGGATCCCGCCTGCCTTCCGCTTGCGGCAGACCCGCCACCATGGCGATCTCCACGACCGCGCGTCTGCCGAGTTTCGCGTAATAGGCGTCGATCGCCTCCCCATAGGGGCCGGTCGTCCTGACCGCGCGCTTTTCCGCAGCCGCGGCGTGGAGAAAGCAGTCCACCGTTCCTTCGCCGCCATCGGCAACAGGGAAAGTGACGACCTCGCAATTTGGGAACGCCTCCAGAATAGAGCGTTTCATGATTTCGCTCACTTCGACCGCCGACAGCGTCCCCTTAAAGGAATCGGGCGCAACGATACATTTTTTCAACTCAGACAATGTTCTACCTCCGTGGTATGAAAACGGCGCATCTTTCGAGGCAAAGCAATTTGGATCGGAAGGATGCGCCGTTGTTTCACTATATCGCGGTTTAGAAGCTGTACCAATAGCCCCGGCACACATCTTTCCGGCTCAAAATGCCGTCGGCTGCGTTAAAAAATCTGGAAATACACAAAGTATTCCTGCAATTTTTTGCCTTGCCAGCAGCATTTTTTGCTCGCAAAGCTGCGCACTGTGCCTATTGGTACAGCTT
>JAFLRP010000081.1 GCA_022511515.1 Acutalibacter sp. | reverse complement strand
ATCGACGCATGAAAAGAACTCGGTCATTTTGCGTCAATTCCGACAGCCATTCGTTGATAACTTCGGTAAGCTCTTTTTCTTCCACTTCACGCTCTGTGGTTTTGGGGGACGGAATGCAGTCATCCAGTTCATCAAAAAGCTGCTCTATACCGGTATAGCGCTTTTGCCGGTGGTTTTTATTCCAAAGATTGATTGAAATATTGCGGACAACTTTGCCAAGCCATGCCCCAAATTTGACAGGCTGTTGCGGCGGTATGGTGTTCCACGCCTGCAAATACGCGTCATTCACGCATTCTTCCGCGTCCGCATGGTTCGACAGTATATTCAGCGCGACCTTGTGGCAGAAAGTGCCGTATTTTTTCTCTGTCTCTAAAATCGCCGCTTCTTCGCGCTTGAAATATAAATCGATAATTTGCAAATCCTCCATTCTTGCCCCCCCTTTCGGTGCAAACGAGGTTTTGAAAGCTTTCACTTGTAAAGACAAGATTTCATAAAAGATATTCCCTGTGCCTTTCGAAAAATTATACCTTTTCTTTATAAGTATTTCCACTCCACATTGCTTTACGGAATAGCGCAGACGGCTGTCAATTTGATAAAGTTTTCTTGTGATACTTTACCGCATATGAGCATTTGCGCCGGGGTTGTCGTTGCCGTAGCCTTCCAGCAGGTTGATGATTCCCCACACGCCCAGGCCACCGCCCAGAGCAGTCACAGTTACCTTCATGGTGTCAATCGCAGATGTAAAAAATTCCATAGTGTACCTCCATAATGGCATAATTCGCATCTTTCAGTTGTGTACTTACGATAGTCCCCAGCAAATCCAAGCCGTAGTCGCTCTCCCGTATGGTAACACCCCAGGAACCCATTTTAGCCTCCTTTTATTTTGTCCAAAAATACCCGAAGATTTGTCCTTAATGTGCAGCTCTGCTTTTTCACCCCTCTCCTAACCCCCATTTTGAAGGATATTTTTCGTGGAAAAAGAATAAGGACAAACCGCAAACCCGTTACAATGCAAGAGTTTTCCGATTTGTCCTTATTATGCCATAAAGGCATACACTTGCCACGGTGGCCCTGCAGACATGAGCAATATCCTATCCGATGCCGCTGGGAACTAATCGAGCATCCCCGTATGGGTCAGCGCATGGGTCTTACGAAAAACTGAAAATCTGACCGCGCAAAAAAGTTAATAATAACAAAGAAAATCCTCTGATTTCACAGGAAATCAGAGGATTTTTGGTTGCGGGGGCAGGATTTGAACCTACGACCTCCGGGTTATGAGCCCGGTGAGCTACCAGACTGCTCCACCCCGCGATATATTGGTGCCGGAGACCGGGGTCGAACCGGCACGGGATCTCTCCCACGGGATTTTAAGTCCCGGGCGTCTGCCAATTCCGCCACTCCGGCTTACTGACGCTTCATTATATTAGCACAATCTGCCGATACTGTCAAGAGCTTTTTCCTAAGATATTATGTCGAAAAGGCCACCCGGCAAAGTTCAAAGAACGTACCGGGTGGCTCCTGTTTGCGAAAAATATGTGTGTAATGATTGGTGCGACGCCGTTACAGTTCCACAATATTCAGTTCCGCCTGTTCCACCCACAGAGGGAGGTCAGAGCACAGGCGGAAAGAGACAGTCGAAGCGCTGCCGGGCAGGAGCAATGTAACATACGGAAGCGTCACAGTCTCCCCGCAGGCGCCGTAGACGGAGAAACACAGCGGCAGTGCGTTTCGGGATGCGTTTGCGTTCTCCAGGCTGATGTAGCCGGAGGCCGCCGCAGGCATGAAATCGCGGACGATGAAAGAACAGTTGACAGACCAGGCCTTGCCGGGGTCCAGCACCACCAAGGCGGGGTCCTCCATGCTCCAGCGAACGGCATTTCCACGCCCGTCCAGATATTTCCACGGAATTAGACATCCCTTTTTCCACAGAAAACCATCCTCAAACAGCCTTAACTGCATAATGCTCTTTTCCGGACAGGGCGGCGGTGGGCATGGGGGCACGGGAGGACAGGGCGGCGGACAGGGTGGATCGGGAAGGCACCCGCAGCCCGCGTCCAGGGCAAGGGCCAGCTTGCTGCGCAGGATCGTCTGGTTTTGGGCTA
>JAFLRP010000080.1 GCA_022511515.1 Acutalibacter sp. | reverse complement strand
GTCGTTTCAAGGGCTTCCGGGCTTTGGAACGTGGATGTATGCGGGGGTCACATTCGGGCCTCTGGGCTTACTCCTGGGGTCTGATATTGCGCAAATGGTCGTCGTTGGCCGCTTTGAGCGGGGGTCATTACGGGGATACAGGTCAAAATCGCAGGTTTGAAAGGTCGAAAAAGTGAGCGTGCCGCTGAATGAGAGTTTCTTCCGAGGGATCAAATATCTGCCCTGTCAGCACATAGGGCACCTCAAAAAATGCGTCGCTGAAACAAAGAAAAGGTCCGTGGAAAAAAGCCTGCGAATTGCACCAGTGTCTCCAAAGAAAAGAGCTATCTGCGCAATAGAAAAAATATGTGTCTGAAGTGATAACTCTCGCTGTTTCCTATGGATATTCCCTCTGAGGTGTGGTATGGTGTGCCGTTGCAAAGGAGGCTGAGAAAATGCGAAACACTCTGGAAGACCTTTACTACGGCAACATCACGCCCGGCGCACAGCAAATTGCGCCTGCCTCGGAACTGAAACGGGCAACGGATCGTGTCACCCGTTTCGAGAGCCAGCTCACGGAGCTGCTTGACGAAACCGGGCAGACGATCCTTGCGAAGCTCATTGAGTCGCGGGATGAGATCGACAGCATCACGGCGCGAGAGAACTTCATCCTCGGTTTCCGATTGGGAGCCAGGATCACGATGGAATGCATGGACGACAACGACGGCGACATCCGGGAGGTGACAGATTACGGCTAAGAAAAGAGCAAACGGCGAGGGCAACATCCGCAAGCGCAAAGATGGCCGCTGGGAGGGCCGGTACACAGCAGACCACGACCCTGAAACCGGTAAGGCCATCTACAAAAACGTGCTGGCGAAAACGCAGAAAGAATGCAAGGAAAAACTGGCGGCGGCGCTGGAACAGGCTGGGAAAGTGGACGCTCATAAGACCGGCCAATTCACGGTGGGGCAATGGGCTGAGACCTGGTTCGAAAACTACGCCAAACCCTCCATCCGGGAGACCACAGCCGCCTACTACAAGAACTACATCGACAAGCACATCATCCCGAACATCGGAAAAATCAAGCTGGATAAGTTGACCACGTTGGATATCCAGAGATTCTACAACAAGGCCAAAACCAAGGGCAGAGTGAAGCGGTATGAGGGCATGAAAGACCTGAGCCTGAGTGCCAAGACGATCCGCGGCCTCCACGCCATGCTCCGTCAATGTCTGGATCAGGCAGTACAAGAGCGGTTGATTCCCTATAACCCTGCGGCAGGATGCAAGTTGCCCCCCAAGAAAAGAAGGAAATGCGGACGCTTCCGGCGGAAAAGATCAGCGCCTATCTCGCCGCCGCAGAGGAACACGGCGTCCTGCCGATGTTCTATCTGGAGTTAACCACGGGCCTCCGGCGGGGAGAACTGGTGGCACTCCTCTGGGATGACCTTGACCTGGAAAAGCAGACCCTGACCATATCCAAGTCGGCGGGACGAATCAACGGCGAGGTGAAGGTAACTCGGCCCAAGACTGCCAACTCTGTGCGGACGATACACCTTCCGAAGGAAACGGTAGATCTGCTGATCCAGGAACACGCCAAGCATCCCAACAACCCGGTGATGTTCCCGTCCCCAGTGACGGGCAAGCTCTACGGCCCGGACTGCCTAGGGAGGCTGCACAAGATCCTGCTGAAGAAGGCAGGAATCACCGAAAACATCCCCTTCCACGGGCTGAGACACACGTTCGCCACGCTGGCCATCCAGCAGGGAGTGGATGCCAAAACGGTTTCCAGCATCCTGGGACACTACAGCGCAGGTTTCACGCTGGACACCTACACCCACGCTACAGAGGAAATGCAGAAGGACGCGGCTCAGAGGATGGGCAACTTCATTGCCCAACAGGCAGAGTAAAAGATCCGGTGAAAAAGAGGGCGTACCGGGGTAAACAACCCGGTACGTCCTCGAAAATTTCTGGTCTGGGTCTTGTTTGGGTCAGGACAGAAAGGCGCCAATTTCAAACGTACAAAATTGAACAAAAATAAAGCAAAATCTCCTGATTCAAGTGAAAATCAGAAGATTTTTGGTCGGAGTGGCGGGACTTGAACCCGCGGCCTCTTGGTCCCGAATATTGCTCTGAAAATTCAAAAGGTGCTTCCAGACGCATTTGGTGCTGTTTGTTACGGAAGTAGT
>JAFLRP010000079.1 GCA_022511515.1 Acutalibacter sp. | reverse complement strand
TAGAAGGATGAAATCCATGAAATTAGGTGATGACTTTGTGGATGAACTTTATATGGCCAAATTAATATAAAGCAAAAATTCCAGTTTGGCGAAGAAGCATTTCTTGATAAGCTGAGAGAGATGCTGTGATTCTTAAAGTAGTTTGACGAGGTGATCGGAGGATGAAGAAAGCCGCGTTGATTTTAGGAACTGTATTCTTGATATTAACATTTGCTGGTGGCATATATGTCCTTATCAGCCATGGACAGGCGAATGCGGGGTATGCGGTAATTCCAGCACTTTGGTGTACGATTTGCTTTGGATTATACCGTAGCAAGAACTGGACAAATTGGAATTTAACGGAGGTAAGAGCAGTTTGAAGAATACAGCAGATTTCTATAATGCAACAGCTCTCGATTGGGCGAAGTCGGGATATAGCGATAAAGCTGAAATCCCTGCGTTACTTGACTTCGCAAAGCAGTATCTATCTGGCAGCAGATTCCTTGATTTATGTTGCGGGTGTGGGTATCACTCAGCAAGGATTCATGCCCTTGGATATGAAGTAGTCGGAATAGACTTTAGCGAGGAAAGCCTTAAAATTGCGAAAGAAAGAAATCCAGACATTTTGTTTTACAGTGACAATTTATTGAATGACTATTCTTATATAGGAAAAGTTGATGCTATATTTGTGATTGCTGGGCTCGTGCATATCGAAACGGATCAACTCAGGCAAGCGTTTTCCAGAATGCATGATGTTGTAAAAGAGAACGGCGGCCTTTTCATAACAATCAGGGAAGGTAAAGGTAAGCTACTTGATAGAAGTTTGACGATAATCAATGGTGAAGAATATGACCGCAACTTTATAGCACATACTTTGGATGAGTTAGTAGATGCGGCTGCTGGTCTTTTCAACTTTCTGCAGGAAGTAGGACATGATGGGACTGTTTGGCATAATTATATATTCCAACGTGCATGATTATACTTAGTACGACAAATTCCAGTTTCCTTACCCCCAAAAAAATAACCGACCCTTACAGGTAACCTGCGAGGGTCGGCTTTTTTATGAAAGATTTGCCTTACTTGTTCTCCTGATCGCCCACGTTCATGGGGTACTTTCTCATGTAGGAGAGAAGCTCGTCCACGGTGGTGAAAGCAAGGCCGGTCACGGTGTCCGCCGCGCCGTAGTAGATGGCGATTCTGCCGGTCTCGGGGTCGGTCAGCGTCGCGCAGGGGAACGTGACGTTCGGCACGTCGCCGGTCAGCTCATACGGCTCCTCCGGGCCGAAGACGTAGAAATTGCCGCGCTCCTTGACGATCCACGGGCGGTCGATGTCGAGCAAAGCCACGCCGAAGCGATAGACAAAGCCGTTGCAGGAATTGAGCACGCCGTGGTAGATCATCAGCCAGCCCTCGTCGGTCTCAATGGGGGTGGGGCCGGGGCCGACTTTCTTGCTCTGCCAGCCGTTTGCGGTGCCGAACAGCCAGCGGTGCTTGCCCCAGTAGCAGAGGTCGGGGCTCTCGCTGTAAAAGATGTCGCCGAACGGGGTGTGCCCGGTGTCGCTGGGGCGGCTGACCATGGCGAAATTGCCGCCGATCTTGCGGGGGAACAGCACGCCGTTGCGGTTGTAGGGCAAAAATGCGTTTTCCAGCTGATGGAAGGTCTTGAAATCCTTCGTCCAGCCGATGCCGATGGTCGGGCCGTGATAGCCGTTGCACCAGGTGATGTAATAGCGATCCTCGATGAAGCAGACGCGCGGGTCGTAGCGGTACTCCTTGCGGATCACGTCTTTTTCGCCCTCAAAGACGATGGGATCGTGGTTGATCTCCCAGTGAATGCCGTCTTTCGAGAACCCGGCGAAGATGTCCATCTCCACGCCGCGGTTGTCACAGCGGAAAACGCCCGCGTACGCGTCGCCGAAGACCACCACAGCGGAGTTAAAAATGCTGTTCGAGGTGGGGATCGCGTCGCGCTTGATGATGGGGTTTTCCGTGTAGCGCCACACGGGCTTGTCGCACCCGGCGGGCTTGTCCTGCCACGGCATGTTGGCAAGCGCGGGTCTGCCGATGATTTTGGCCATCACTAGGCTCCTTTCCGTTATCTGCGGACGGGTCTCTCCCCACCGCATTTCCTATTCGTATTGTATCACGCTTCCCACGGGAAAGAAAGGGGATTTTGGAAAATCTTTTCACCTGCGGTGGGCACACGC
>JAFLRP010000078.1 GCA_022511515.1 Acutalibacter sp. | reverse complement strand
TCAAAATCTATGCGGCGGGACTTATCTTTCAGTTTGGATACAACATCGTTGCCGCGATCCTCCGGGGGATTGGGGACAGCAAAGCGACCTTGTATTTTCTGCTGGTGGCCAGTGTGATCAATGTTGCGTTGGATATTCTGTTCGTCTATCATCTGAACATGGGAGTGGCCGGCGCCGCCATCGCGACCGATATTGCGCAAGCCGTTTCCTGCATAGTGGGCGTCATTTACATGATGAGGAAGTACCCTTTGTTTCGTTGGAGGCTCAATGAGTTCACTTTTGAGCGGCGGCTCGCCAAGCTGACTCTGAAGGCGGGCTTTCCCATGGCGCTGCAGCAGTTTATCGTGTCGTTCGGCTTCGTGTTCATTCAAAGAGCCGTCAACAGCTATGGAGAGGCCATGACGGGCTCCTTCACGGTCGCCCAGAAGGTGGAGACCTATATGACCTTGCCCGCGAGCGCGCTGATGACGACGCAGGGGACTTATACGGGGCAAAATATCGGCGCGGGGAGAATCGACCGGGTGAAAACCGGCGCAAAGCAGACCGTGGTGATCTCGGAGGCCATTTCCGTCTGCATCCTGACCGTGGTCTTTCTCTTTGCGGAACCGATTGTGACGGCGTTCGGATTGGGGCCGGAGGCGATGGGTTACTGCGTTGCCCATGTGAGGTTTGCGGCGCTTTGCATGCCGATCTTTGCGTCTTACTTTCCCTTGCTGGGTTTATTCCAAGGTGCGAACAACGCTCTGTTTTCCACCTTTGTGGCCACCGGGGCCTTGACGGTTCGCGTGGCGACTACTTATCTTTTCCAAGAGATTCCGGGCGTGGGCTATCGCATGATCTGGTGGAACACACTGTTTGGCTGGGGATTTGGCTGCATCGCGGCATGGACGCATTTTCTGCGCGGAAAGTGGAAACAGAGCGGTAAATTACAGCAAAAGTAAGCAGGAGGGAAAACGATGGCATTGAAAAGCAAATTGGGCTTTGGTATGATGCGGCTGCCCGTCAAGAGCGACGACCCAACAGACTTCGACTATGAGCAGCTTTTCCGGATGGTGGATACCTATATCAAAGCGGGGTACAACTATTTTGATACCAGCTTTGTCTACCACAACGGCAAGAGCGAGGAAGCCGTCCGCAAGGCGGTCATTGAGCGGTATCCGCGGGAGAGCGTCCTCATCGCCACGAAATTCCCCACCTTCAACCTGAAAAGCGAAGAGGCGATCGGGCCGATCTTTGCGCAGCTTCTCCCGTTAAAATGTCTCATTTTAACGGGAGAATAGTATTAATAGGTGCCTTTAGGCGTGGAAAAATCCCCCGGTTCTACCGGGGGAAGATAAAAAGCTTTAGCATGAGGCTTCTCGGAGGGAAGCACAAAACCTGTGAGTGGGGCACTGAAATTTAAGAGAGCACCCCAAAAGAGCGTTTTTACCCGTTTACGGGTGGCAGGGCGTGTGATGCTATGATAAAACTCAGTGCCCCTTTTTGGAGCTAAGCCGGTAATAGCCCTTTATAGGGGCTCGTCAAGCCACCAGTTTACTGGCGGTCTTGATTCTTTCAGGATAGTACACGATTTGACAATATCACCGCTGAGCATCAAAGTCTATATTCGCTTTTTCTTTGCTTATAGCAGCGCAAATCGTGCGTTTCCTCACAGCTCAAATCCCTCCGTAATTCCGCTCAACCGCGCGGTGTCCTTTCGTACATAGTACAGCTCGGTGATCTCAGAGGTCGAGTGCACCAGCAGATCCGCCACCTGCCGCAGCGTCAGCGATTTGATCGAGCCGTCCGGCTGGCGGATACCGTTGACGAGGTTGGTAGCGAACGTGTGTCCATACGTTATAATTGCGACAACACGAAAAAACCCAGTAAATTAGAGGGCTGACGGGATTTCATGTGTTCTTTTTCCACATATTTTTGGGGTGCAAAAAGCGCCGAAAAGGAGGTGCCAAAAAACGAGACGTTATATATGCGACAACACTTTTGATGCCGCATATCGCTTTTAACCGCATTATACGACAGGCACATTAGGCCGCCCCTCGCTTGACGAACCATCAAGCGAGAGGCGGCTTTTTTGCGTTTTCACCCAAATTCATACCGCAGGAGCAGAGCGCCCCGGTGACGATTTCCTTTCGTCACCGGGACGCTTTTTTGTTTCTGTCAGAAAACAAGGAGGCCAATCATGCCGCTGCAACTGGACTATTTC
>JAFLRP010000077.1 GCA_022511515.1 Acutalibacter sp. | reverse complement strand
GCGCCTTCTGCTCCGGACAGCCCTGCAAGCACTGAAAAATAGCCGAATGCTCGCTGTCCACCGGCAAAATCCGCACGCCGTTTTCCTTGGCGGCTTTCATCACCAGACTGCCCCCCGCCACCAAGGTTTCCTTGTTGGCAAGGGCCAGAGTCTTTCTGGCACGAATGGCGGAAAGAGTGGGACGCAGGCCCACCATGCCCACTACGGAATTCAATGTGAGGTCCGCGCTTTTCCATGCTGCCGCTTCACAAAGCCCCTCCATGCCTTCCAGCACGGTGAGACCTAAATCCCGAGTTCTGTCCCGCAGGTCCTTGGCGGCATCAGCGTCAAACACGGAAACGGCAGCAGGACGGAATTCCCGCACCTGCTGCTCCAGCAGTCTGATATTGGAGTGGGCTGCCAGCACCTCTATTTTTACCGGAGAATCGGTTTCCCGAAGCCCTCGGACCACGTCCAGAGTCTGGGTGCCGATAGACCCGGTAGAGCCCAGCAAAGCCAAATGCTTCATTGTTATCGTTCCTTCCTTTAGCCGGTCACCAAGGGCAGCCAACTGACCAGCAAATAGACAAAAGGCGCTGTAAAGATCACGCTGTCAAAGCGGTCCAAAATCCCGCCGTGCCCGGGGATCACCGAGCCGAAATCCTTGATATGGCAGCTCCGCTTGATCACGGAAAAGCTCAAATCCCCCAAAATGGAAACGGGCGAACCGAAAAAACCGATCAGGACAAGGGGCAAATAGTGAACCTGCACCGTGCCGCCGTAAATGCCCTGAGACAGCACCACGCCGCTCAAAACCATGAACAGCACATTGATCACGAGTCCGCCGATAGCGCCCTCCACCGTCTTTTTGGGGCTGATCTCCGGGCAGAGCTTGTGCTTGCCGAAGAACGTGCCTGCAAAGTACGCGGCGGCGTCCGCCACCCATGCGGAAAACACGGCAATGAGCACGTAGTACATGCCGTGGGCAGGGTTCAGATCCCGCAGCGCCACCAGACATTGGAGCGCCGAGGGGATCAAAATCACCATGCTGTACAGCACGCCGACTTCTTTGAAGGAAGTCTCCTTGTGGTATAGGAGCATAGCGGAGAAAATGAGCGCTGTAAACAGACAGTAGACGAGAAGCTGCAGGTCCTCGCTGCAAAAGGGGACTGCCGCCGCCGTCACCAGAGAGGGCAGACACAGGAACCATTTCTTCTGAAGCCCCATGGCGTTCAAGATCTCGTGCATGGCGGTTACGGAAATCAAGGCAACTGCGATATTGAGCCCCAGAGGAAACGAGGTATTGAACACAATGATGGCCGCGACAAACAAAACGAGCACGGCCCCGGACAAAACACGCTGCTTCATTTCCAACCCTCCTTTGCAGTTAAATTTTTCCGGCGAAACGGCTTCTTATACATTGCCAAACCGCCGCTGACGGTGGGAATAGATGCGAAGGGCTTCGTCAAAATCATCAGGCCGAAAATCCGGCCACAGAATATCGAAATAGACAAATTCCGCATAGGCGCTCTGCCACAGCAGAAAATTGGAAAGCCGCTGTTCCCCGCTGGGACGGATGATCAAGTCCGGATCGGGCTGCCCCGCGGTGTAGAGATACCGGGAAAGCTCCTCCTCCGACAGGTCCGCCGGGGCTTTTTCCCCGGCTTTCACGTCCTCCGCAAAGCGCCGGGCGGCGCGGACCAACTCCGCCCTGCCGCCGTAATTCATGGCAAGGTTCAGCACCATACCGGTCTTCCCGGCGGAAGCCTCCTCCACCTCATGAATGAGAGCCTGCAGCTCCGGAGAAAAGGCGGAAATATCGCCGATAAAGCGCACCCGGATATTTTCCTCCATGAAATCCCGCAGAGCCTCCTCCAGATATTCCTTGAACAGGGTCATCAGACCGGACACTTCCTCGGCCGGACGGGACCAGTTCTCTGTGGAAAAGGCATAGATTGTCAGGTATTTGACGCCCACCTTGGAAGCATACCGGGTGATGGTGCGGAAATTGTTGGCTCCGGCTTTATGCCCGGCAGAGCGCGGCAGACGGCGCTGCTTCGCCCATCTGCCGTTGCCGTCCATGATGATTCCCACATGCGCGGGGATCTTCAGTTCCTCAGTTTTTGGTAAAGTTCCTTTTTTCTTACGAAACAGCATAGCGATATCAGATCTCCATGATCTCTTTTTCTTTCCGCTGGAAGCTCAAGTCAGCGTTTTTTACGTACTTGTCGGTCAGGTCGATT
>JAFLRP010000076.1 GCA_022511515.1 Acutalibacter sp. | reverse complement strand
ACCCTCTGGTATGCGCTGGTCGATTACGTCACAGTCCACGGGAAGGAAGATGTCCGATTCACCTTCAAGGACGGGACGGAAATCAAAGTGTAAAATGAAAAATCCTGCGGTGGTAGAAATGCCGCAGGATTTTTCATGCATTTCCCGATTTGAACCCCCTCCGGGAGAAAAATCAAAAAGTGTAGAGGAAAAATCAAAAGGTTTAGGAAAAATCAGATTGTATCAAAGACGGTAGTCCCATAGAGCCAATCATAGACCCCGATACCTTTGACCGCGTGCAGGAAAGGCTGAAAAAACATTGCGCTCACCGGACAAAAATCCGAAGTCACAGCCCCTTCGCCGCGCGTATCATTTGTGGCGATTGCGGTGAGTTCTACGGTCACAAGGTCTGGCACAATCAACCGGGAACCGAGCGTTATGACGTTTGGTACTGCAATCACAGGTATAAGCAGGCTAAAACTTGTAATACACCAATCCTCCGCGAAAGCGAGATTAAAGTGGCATTCGAGTCAGCCATGAAACAGCTCAGCGCAGAAAAGACCGTATTTAACGAAGATAGGTGGCGTACTTTAGTGGAAACTGTAACAGTCTATTCGGACAGGAGTATGAAGTTTCTATTTACAGATGGCAACAAAGTAGTAGTCTTGCCCTAATAGGCAACAGCACATTTTAAGCGTCGCGGCATCTGAGAAATCAGATTGCAGCGGCGCTATTTTTATGTTGTTTCTTACAATGCACCTATTTTCAGATTTTCCGTGTCAACACTCAAAAAATGACGGGTGACGGAACTATCCGTGCCAAAGTGGCGCAGGCAAAGCAAGTCAAAAATTTCTCTGATCTGGTTTTGGTGCAATACAAACGCATGAAGCAATTTTGTATAAGAAAAAACTGGTGCAAAAGGAGTAGGACACCCCCGAATTAACGGGGGTGTCCCAAAGATTTGGTGTACATCACCATGTTCTCCATAGTGACGTGCAGATATGGTGCAGTTAAGCAATCCAAATCCGAACCAGATTTTTCCGCCGCAGGAAAGGCTTTGAGATCGTCAAATGTAATCGCGTCCGTACCTTCCTTGTAGTTGAAGGTAATCACCATCTTGTCATCATAAAGAAAAATTGCGTTGATGAAGGTGTCAATTAACATCTTTCTGTGTGATTTCTGCTGCACGTCCAGCTTGCGGAAACGGTGCAGCCAGAACGTCATGAACTCGGCGCTGATCTTGGGCCTTGCCAATTTCTCGCAGTCGATTTTCGTTTCCAATTCCTCTTTCGCGGCCTCCAATTCTTCAAGGCGGTTTTTCGTGGACTTGGTGAGGATACCCTGCTGGATAGCGTTCAGAAGATTTTGGATGGCAATGTCCGTCTCCCGCAACTGCTGTTCGTACAGCGGCAGATTCACATTCTCTCTATCCTGCAAATCCATGAGCATAGACACGATGGCTTCAATGGCCTTATCATCCATCACCATCTTCATGGTTTCGTTGACTACCAAATCTTCAATCCATTCCTTTTTGACGGATTTCTTGTGACATTCCTGCCGCTTCTTCTTGACAGATACACATTTGTAATAACGGTGGGTATTCCCAGTATGACTTGTGCCGCTCTCGCCGCAGAGGTAAGCCCCACAATAACCGCAGAACAGCTTTGTGGTCAGTAAGTAATCTTCCTCCGCTTTGTGTCGGGCGGGGGCCTTCTTGTTCTTTGCCAGCCTTTCCTGCACTCGTTCAAAGAGGTCCTGGGGGACGATGGCAGGGATGCCATCCGGCACAACGATGTCCCGATAGCTGTATTCTCCTATGTAGCGGCGGTTGTTCAAAAGATGCTGGATGCTGTTGTAGGTCAACGGCTGGCCTCTCGTATTTTTCACGCCATGTTCGTTCAAATAGTCCCGGATTTCTTTCATGGTCCCGCCCTCGGCATACTGCTTGAATGCTTCGAGAACAAAGGGCGCAGTCAACGGGTCAAGCTGAAAATACTGTTCCCTGTCGATGGTGTAGCCGATGGGCAGGGTGCCGCCGTTGTATTTGGATTTGAGGGCGTTCTCAGTCATGCCCCGGACTACCTTTTCGGATAGGTCGGCGGAGTAATATTCGGCATACCCCTCCAACACGCTCTCCAAAATGATACCCTCGGCTCCGTCGGAGATCACCTCGGTGGCGGACACCACTTTGACCCCGTTCTTTTTCAGCGTAGCCTTGTACCGGGCGCTGTCGTAGCGGTTACGG
>JAFLRP010000075.1 GCA_022511515.1 Acutalibacter sp. | reverse complement strand
GTATGGCGGACGAAGCGCTGTTTTTCCTTCGGGGACAGCTCTGGGAGAGTGGTCCGGCGCAAACAGTCCTCTTTACACCGGAACGCATTGAAACCAGGCGTTTTCTGGAGTTCTACGGCGGTCCCATGGGAAACGCGGAAGCCATGTGAAAGGAAAGCTGGTGATTGTTCTATGGGATCTGTTTCCGTGAAACCGGAACTGCGGCAGGAATTGAAAATGACTCCGCAACTGCTGCAATCCATGAAGATTTTACAGATGGACTCGCAGGAATTGTTGGAATATATTGAACGTTCTATCGAGGAAAATCCTGTGCTGGAACGGGAAGACGCTTATGATATCCGCGGTGATTATGAGAAGTTGCGCCAACAGGCCAGTTGGATTGATGGCGGTTTTTATGGATCAAGTTTCACTCGTGATGATACGGTCATGGCAGCGCAGAGCGTCATGGACCGAGATCTGGAGAGCCTGTCCGCGTTTCTTTGCGACCAGTTGGACCGGCAGCGGCTGCCCAAGCCTTTGCTTGCTCTGGCTAAATATATTGCAGAGTCGGTAGACGAAGATGGCTATGTGGCGGAAGAAGATCTGGAAGGGATTGCCGAATTGAAAATTCCACAATCGCTGATTGAGCAGGCATTGGCTACGGTGCAGAAATTGGATCCTGCAGGTGTAGGCGCCAGAAACCTGTCGGAGTGTCTTTGGCTTCAGTTGGAGAGACAAAGGAATGTTCCACCATATCTGCGGGAAATCGTCAACACTTTTTTGCCGGAGTTGGGAAAGAAACATTACGGCCCCATTTGCCGGGCGCTGGGCTTATCGCTTAAGAAGGTTCAGGAAGCAGAAAAGCGGATCGCGGCGCTGGAACCCCATCCCGGTCGGGCATTTCAAGCTGCAGAACCTGTAACATATGTACGTCCGGATCTGTTTGTCGTAGAAATAGATGGTGAATTGCAGGTCGTGTTGAACGAGTTCTATTTGCCCCGGCTGTCGGTCAGCGATTATTATGCCCGGCTTCTAAAGGAATCGGAAGAGAAGGAAACGCGACAATACTTGCAGGAGAAAATGCAGCAGGCTAAGTGGCTGTTCAATAGTTTAGAGCGCCGAGGCGGTACGCTGCGGCGGTGCGCTGATGCCATTCTGGAAGCGCAAAGACCGTTCTTTGACGGAAAGACCACCGCTTTGACCTCCATGAATTTGACCGACTTAGGAGAAGCGTTGGCTCTGCATACCTCTACCGTTTCCCGGGCAATTCGCGGGAAATTTTTACAGTGCAAGCAGGGCACATATCCTCTTAAATATTTTTTCAATAAAGCAGTGGGCGAACAGGGGACATCCCGTCAGGCAATAAAGCAAATGCTAATTTCTATGGTCAGAGATGAAGACCCTAAATATCCTCTCAGTGATCAACAGTTATGTTCTCTGCTGTCGGAGAACGGTATCATAGTAGCCCGACGAACTGTGGCAAAATACCGGATCGAGTTAGGAATAGGATCTTCTGTTGCCAGAAAACAAGCGTAGAAGCGATACGGTTTCATCTATTTTGCCATGGATGAAGGGCCAGGGGACAACTATTCCTCACAAAGGATCAGCTCGTCCCCCACAGAGATTGTGCCGCTGTGAAGCACCTTGGTAAACACGCCCTCCCGGGGCATGATGCAGTCCCCCATTACCTTATATATCTCACAGTGGGAATGGCACTCTTTGCCCACCTGGGTCAACTCCAACAGCACCTCGCCACATCGAAACTTCGTTCCAATGGGGAGCACTTTGAAGTCAAAGCCCTCAACCACCAGATTCTCCCCAAAGGCCCCGCTTTCCACCACAGCCCCGCGGGCGCGAAATTCCTCCACCCGATCATGAGAGAGCAAAGATACTTGCCTGTGCCATTTCCCGGCATGGGCGTCTCCCTCGATGCCCCAGTCCTCTATGAATCGGGCGGTGCCCACGTTTTTCTTTTGCGTACCTTTTTGCTCGCTGATACACACAGCTATCACTTTTCCCATGATACTTTCCCTTCTGTCAGAGTGGCGCAGTCGGCGGAACCGGAGGAACAGAGCATATCCAGACCATGTCCGATGGGGTCCAGTACAGCGGCCAGATTTTCTCTTGCCGCTTTTTCACTGCCCGGGAGATTGACGATGAGCGTCCGTCCCCGGATACCTGCCGCGGCGCGGGACAGACAGGCCCGGTCGGTAACTTTCATGCTTTCAAAACGCATAGCTTCCGGGATACCGGGGGTAACCCGCTCGACA
>JAFLRP010000074.1 GCA_022511515.1 Acutalibacter sp. | reverse complement strand
GTGGCGATAGGGCTTCAGCGCCGCGCCCACCAATTCCTCGTTGTAGGCGGTGGTGCCGTCGGCGTTGACGCCGGTGTAGCACTCGGCGGTGTCGAACATGAGATAGCCCATGTCCACCGCGGCGTGGAGAACTTTCGTCATCTCCTTGGGATCGGACGGCGCGCCGTAAGCGTGGGTCATGCCCATGCACCCCAGGCTCACCGGGGAGGTCTTTAAGTCTTTTCCTAAAATACGGGTTTTCATGAGAACCGCTCCTTATTCAAAATCTTTGACGGCCTGCTGTAAGTATTCGATGATGCTCAAATGCTGGGGACAGGCGTTCTCGCACTGCCCGCACTGGATGCAGTCGGAAGCCTTGCCCTTTCCTTGGGTGGCAATGCCGTACTCTCTCCTGCCGCCGAAGGCGTTATTGCCGATCTGACGGTTCTTCACGGCGAAAATCTCCGGGATCGGAATGCTCATGGGGCAGCCGTCGGTACAGTAGTGGCAGGCGGTGCAGGGAATGGACTTATCGGCGTTGAGGGCGTCCTGTACCTTGCGAATGACGGCTTGCTCTCCGTCACTCAAAGGCTTGAAGTTTTTCATGTAAGAAAGATTGTCCTTCATCTGCTCCAAATTGGACATGCCCGACAGCACCGTGATGATGCCGTCCAAAGACGCCGCATAGCGGATCGCCCAAGAGGCAAAAGACGCATCGGGATCGGCTTCTTTGAGAATTTTCTGCACCGAGGGAATGGGGTTCGCCAGCGCGCCGCCCTTGACCGGCTCCATGACGGTGATGGACTTGCCGTGCTTTCTGGCAATCTCCCAGCACTCACGGGACGCAACGCCGGGGTTTTCCCAGTCGGCGTAGTTGATCTGCAGCTGAATGAAATCCACGTCCGCGTGATCGGTGAGCAGTTCCTCCAGCAGTTCGGGGTCAGCATGGAAAGAGAAACCGAAGTGCTTGATCAGACCCTTTGCCTTTTGCTCTTTCACAAAATCCCAAATGTGATAGTCGTCGTAGGTCTTGTAGTTGTTGCGCTGGAGCGCGTGGAGCAGGTAGTAATCAAAGTAGCCTGCGCCGGTACGCTCCAAGCTGGTGTAGAACTGCTGCTTGGCGCTTTCCTCGTCGTGCGCGCCCATCCAAGCGCACAGCTTGGTGCAGAGAGTGTAGCTTTCTCTGGGGTAGCGGTCCACCAGCGCCAACTTTGCGGCCTTTTCCGATTCGCCGTTGTCGTAGACGTAGGCGGTGTCAAAATAGGTCAACCCCGCATTCATGAACAGGTCCACCATCTCTTTTGTCTGTTCAATGTCGATTTTTCCGTCTGCCAGCTTGGGCAGACGCATGAGACCGAAACCCAGCTTTGGTACGCTTTCTCCAAAATACTTTTCCATTGTTTGTTCCTCCCGCTTTTATTTCGTTGATTTAAGGGCCCAAGCCCCGATTTCCTGTTCCGCGCCCTCGCAGGCGGTGCCCCGCACGGCAAGACCCTTGCCGAACTTTGCGCCTTTGCAGAGCTTCTTCAAGTCTTTTTCGCTGCTGCCCATGCCGCTGCCTTCGTGGGTCATAAGGGGCAGAACTTTCTTGTCCGTCCAGTCCAGCTTTTCAAGCTGGGTGAACACCGCGCAGGGGTACGTCCCCCACCAGCAGGGACCGCAAATGAAAATATTGTCGTATCCATCCAGACTTTCCAAATAGGCTTTCAATTCCGGGCGGGCGTTGCTGTTCAACTCCGCCTTGGCCTCGTCGGTGCAGGCGTAGTAGTCCGCAGCGTAGGGCTTCACCGTGTCGATCTCAAACAGATCACCGCCCACGGCTTTTTGAATGTACTCGGCGGCAAACTCAGTATTGCCCTTCTTCAAATCACGGATCGTACCGCCGCAGTAGTTTTCTCCCTTGCGGGAGTAGTATAAAATCAAGTTTTTGCCCATTGATTTCAACTCCTTTTTCTCTTGTTGACTTCATTTTACTATACTGCCGGGCAGCGTATCAATTCGATTTTCGGCGATAATTGATAAGAAAAACTTATTTTAGTATTGCCATTGGCAGGTTCCCTCTGTATAATTAGAGCAGAAAGGGGCGTTGTTTTATGCTGAATCAAGTGCGCTATTTTCAAGCGGTAGTGCGGCTGGGGAGTTTTACTGAGGCGGCGGAGGAATGCAATATTTCGCAATCGGCGATCTCCCAGCAAATCAAGGCGCTGGAGCAGGAATTGGGCGTGCAGCTTCTGGAACGCTCCAAGCGAAAATTCACCTTGACCCCGGCGGGCGAGCATTTCTACAAAAAGAGCTTGAT
>JAFLRP010000163.1 GCA_022511515.1 Acutalibacter sp. | reverse complement strand
GCATACTTCTGCAGGTCGCAGTAGCGGCTCAAAAAGGAGACTTCCCCGCTGCCGCTGAAATACCGGCAGTTTTCGATGAGGGCCAGAATGTCCGCCGGGCCCCAAGTGAAAATCACGCTGTCTCCTGCCCATTTCCGAAACCTTCTCACCGCCTGCATAAAGGATAGGCCGTCGGTGAGGGTTTCGTCGGTAATGCTGGTCAAATCGGAAACGAGCGTGCTGATATGCTTCGTCACCTGAGGCTTCACAAAGCAGGAAAAAGTGTCGCGCTGCACGAGTCCGGCGCTGCATTTCACCGCGCCGAATTCGATAACCTCATTGATATACCCCTTATTTCGCCGGCTGTACGCGGCGTTCCACTCCAAATCGAGAATGACAATATCCAGAAACTGCTCCTCCTTTGGGGATTTCCCAAACGATTATTTTTTTCTGCTTGCCTGCTTCATGCGCTGTTCCTTGTCGAGGATCGTCTTCCGCATCCGCACGCTTTTCGGGGTGATCTCCACCAGCTCGTCTTCCGCCACAAATTCCAGACACTGCTCCAGACTCAGTTGGGAATGGGGCACCAGCTTCAGCGCTTCGTCCGAGCCGGAGGAGCGGGTGTTGGTGGCGTGCTTTTTCTTGCACACATTGACGGTGATATCCTCGTTCTTGGGGTTCGCCCCCACGATCATCCCCTCGTAGACTTCCACGCCGGGACCTATAAACATACGTCCCCGCTCTTGGGCATAGAACAGCCCGTAAGCGGTGGATTCTCCGGCTTCATGGGCAATGATAGAGCCCTGAGTGCGCTGCTGGATATCTCCCTTATAAGGCTCGTAACTGTCAAAGACGTGATTCATGATGCCGTTGCCGTTGGTGTCGGTCAAGAATTCCGAGCGATAGCCCATCAGCCCTCTGGCGGGAATTTTGAATTCCAGATGGGTGGTGCCCGATTCCCGGTTTCCCATGTTGATAAGCTCCGCCTTGCGGGAGCCGATTTTCTCCATCACCGCGCCCACATAGTTATCCGGCACTTCGATCATCAAAAGCTCCATGGGCTCCAGCTTCTGCCCGTTCTGTTCCTTGAAGATGACATTGGGCGGGGAGACTTGAAATTCGTACCCCTGCCGGCGCATTTGCTCGATCAAAATGGACAGGTGCAATTCTCCTCTGCCGGAGACTTTAAAGGTGTCGGTGGAATCCGTCTCCTCCACCCGCATGGCCACATTGGTTTCCACTTCCTTGAAGAGCCTGTCCCGCAAATTCCGGGACGTGACGAATTTTCCCTCCCGCCCGGCAAAGGGAGAATTGTTCACCAGAAACAGCATGGAAACGGTGGGCTCATCGATTTTTACAAAGGGCAGGGGCTCCACATGGTCCACGGCGCAGGCGGTCTGGCCGATGTTCAGATCGGCAATGCCGGACACGGCCACGATGTCTCCCAATTTGGCAGACTGCGCCTCCACCCGCTTTAAGCCCTCAAATTGATACAGCTTGGTGACCTTGGCATTTTTCTGCACGCCTTCCGCGCCGCCGCAGATGGTGACCGTTTCACCCACTTGGATCGTACCCTGCTCCACTCTGCCCACGCCGATGCGTCCCACGTAATCGTCGTAGTCGATATTGGAAAACAGCACCTGAGTGGGCCCGTCCAGATCGCCTTGGGGGGCGGGCACTTCGTTTAAGATCATTTCAAACAGCGGGGTCATATCCGTGCCGGGCTGATTGGGGTCCAAGGTGGCGTATCCGTCCTTAGCGGAAGCGTACACCACCGGGAAATCCAGTTGGTCGTCGTTGGCCCCCAACTCGATGAACAGGTCCAGCACCTCGTCCACCACCTCGGCGGGCCGGGCCCCGGGGCGGTCGATCTTGTTCAGCACCACCACGGGCTTTTTGCCCAGTCCCAGCGCCTTTTTCAGCACGAATCTTGTCTGGGGCATACAGCCCTCGAAAGCATCTACCAGCAGGAGCACGCCGTCCACCATCATCAACACGCGCTCCACCTCGCCGCCGAAATCGGCATGGCCGGGGGTGTCTACGATGTTGATTTTGGTATTCTGATACATCACCGCCGTGTTTTTCGACAGGATGGTGATGCCTCTCTCCCGCTCCAAATCGCCGGAATCCATCACTCGATCGGCCACGGCCTCGTTCATGCGGAACACGCCGCTCTGCTTTAAGAGCTGATCCACCAGCGTGGTCTTGCCGTGGTCTACGTGGGCGATGATCGCCACATTTCTCAAATCTTCTCTCGTACCCATTTTTTACTTATCTCCTCTTTACTTTAAGTATAAAAAGCCAAACACTTTCTTCCATCCATAACTTGAATCTATTAGGCGCAGAAAGCGCCCACCGATTGGAGAAGCCCGGTGCTTTTGCAGAGCAAAAGAGAACTGCTTCGCAGTTCAGGGGTTCTCCCCGATGATCGCTCTGCGATCATTGTAGCACAAAGTTTTCCAAAAGAAAAGACGGCTGTTTTTATTAGCCGTCAATTTATGATATCCTGGGGAAAACAGAAAAAGAGAAGGACGAAGCTATGATAAAATACGACAAACTTTGGCAAACAATGGCAAAAAAGGGCATTACGGAATACAGCCTTTACACCCATCACAACATGAGCCGGGGGCAGTTGTTTCGCTTGCGCCGAAACATGAATGTGGAAGTCAACACCATCGACAAGCTGTGCAATATCCTGGAATGCGATGTCTCCGATGTAATGGAGCATGTTCCGGACGACAACGTATTTTAACAACTATTGTTCTGACCGTTCTCCAAGCCTTTGGGCAATTTCCCGGAACACGCGGGCGGTGACGCCGTAATCCTCCGGGACGGATTCCCTCAACACGGTGATGCAGTATCGGGGGCCCGTCTCGTCACAGATATACCCGCAGTACCAGAAATGCAACAATTCCTCTCCCCGTTCCTGTATTCCGGTTTGAGCCGTGCCGGTCTTCACTCCCGCCACGCAGTTTGTGGGTGCGCCGGGCTTGGCCGTGCCCTCCTTCACCGCGCCCTCCATGGCGTCCCGCAATGTTTTTGCGGTGGATTTGGACATCACCTGCACCGTCCTGTCGGAAACGGGGGAAGTTTCCGTCAGCCGAAGTTCGTTGTCCACCGTGCCGGCAATGAGCTTCGGCGTGCTGTACACTCCTCCGGAGGCGATGGCATTCACCATGCCGCAGAGCTGTACCGGGGTCACGGTCAGCCCCCCCTGTCCGAAGGAGAAATTCGCCAGCGCCCTGCTGTTTGTCAAGGCGGCGGCTTGAGGCAAATCCCCCGTTTGAGTGAACAATCCCCGGCCGAATTCCTGCTCCTCGCCAAGTCCCAAATCGTACGCCATGCTCAAGATGCTTTGCCCGCCCAGACTTCTGCCCAGATTGATGAAATAGCAGTTGCAGGACTTTTCCAGCGCCGCTTTCAAGCCCACTTTGCCGTGGGCAATGCCGTCAAAGCAGTGAAACAGCATTCCCCCAACGTTTACTTTCCCGGTACATTCGTAATCTTCCAAAAGATTGCCGCCGCTTGTGAGCCCGGCGGCAGCGCCCACCAGCTTGAACACCGAGCCCGGCGCATAGGCGCAGAACGCCCGGTTCAGAAGGGCTCCTTCGGTGCTTTCCGCCGCCGTTCCCAAATCTGTAGGCGAATAGTCCGGCAGACTGACAAGGGCTCGGATTTCACAGTTCGGCACCTCCGTCACCACCACCGCTCCCTTGCCCAGGGGGGCGGCAGCCTGCTCCGTCAGCGCCTGGATTTCTTCGTCAAGAGTCAGCGCCACACCGCCCCGGGATTCCCTTAAGGTATCGGATACCTGCCGGTCTCCCCCGGCCACCACACGGCCCAGAGCGTCCACCTGATAGTACACCACCGCTTGGCCGGAATAGTTTTCCAGCACGTCGTTCATGGCGAGCTCGATGCCGCTGACTCCGCTGCCGAAGCTGTCCAGATAGCCGATGACATGAGGGGCAAGCTGGTCTTCCTCATATCGCACCGGCACGTTGAACAGATCGATAAAGGGGCTCTCCAGACTGCTGTCCAGCTCCATGAGGAAGGGCTTGCCGTCCTCCAGCGCCAGCGCCAGTCTGTCGCGATACTCTCCGCCCGTGGCCTTTTCCAGCGTGCCGATGGCCTCGATGGTAGGGGCTACCGCCGCCATCCATTTTCGCTTTTCGCTGACCAGTGGGCGCAGATTGCAGTCGTAAATCACGCCCCGGGCCTGGGCCACGTCCAGCCGGTAGATGCTTTGCCCCTCCGCTGCGGCTACATATTCCGCGCCGCCGGATATCCTGGCGATAGAGGCACAGGCCACACCAAAGAGAAGCACCAGCGCCCCAAACACTCCATAGGCTTTTCGCTTCATAACGGTATCTCCTTTCCGCAAAAAATGGCGAGGCCCGTTGCCTCACCATTTTCATGAAAAAGGGCGGCAGACGCCGCCCTTTTCCGGAAACCGGCAGGGCATCAAGCCCTGTCATGCTTTTTTACGCTCTTTCCCCGTCGTCCCGAAACAGCAGCGCAATGCACCACAGGGCGGAAATGGCTACCACCACATAGATGATGCGGGCAAAGACAGAAGACTGTCCGCCGCAGATCCAGGCCACCAAATCAAACCGGAAAATGCCTACCAAGCCCCAGTTGATTCCGCCGATGATGTTCAGTGCCAGCGCAATACGATCCAATACACTCATATGAATATCTTCTCCTTTTTTCAATTTTTTCGATGACGTCCCTATTTTGTCCGATACGCAGAATTTTATACACAAAAAAACGGCACAGCTCACAGCCATGCCGTTTTGTTTTCCGATCGGACAAAAAAATTACATATTTTCCCGGACCCAAGCGACGGACTTTTTCAGAAAACCAAGCATGTCCCCTGCGCCGTAATGTTCCACGGAGAAATCCCCCTGATAGCCGTCCCGTTTCAGACGGGCCATGATCTCCAACAGGTTCAGGTCCCCGCCGCCCACCGAGACAGGATACAGCTCCTGTCCGTCCAGCGCCGTAATGGAATGGCCCGGTCCGGCAGGAGAGTAGGCCCGATCCTTCAGGTGGACATGGGTAATGCTGCCTTTCAGCGTTTCGTAAGCCAGAAGCTCGTCCTGAGCGGAGAAACGGAAATTTCCGGTGTCAAAGCAGCAGGACAGCCCGTGGCACTGCGTCACGAACCGGTTGACCCCCTCGATGGTGGAGAAAGGCGCCAAAACGTTGTCGTAATCCTCCATGATCAAGGAAATGCCGTCCTTGTCCGCCAACTCTGTCAGACGGTCGATGCAGCCGATCATATTTTGGATTTGCGCTTCCCGCTGGGCGGGGGCGTCCTCTTTTTGGAAAAAGCCGGGGATCACCAAAATCCGCTTGACGCCGAAGCGCCGGGCAGCGTCCAGCGTGGGGACGCTTTGCCTTTCCACGTCGGTGTCCATGCCGAACTTGAAATAGGCGGGAATGCTGGAAATGCCCAGACCGGCCCCCGAAAGCTCCTGCTCCACTTCATCTTCTCTGCCCAGCAGATTGTTCTGTGAGACCTCCAAAAGCTCCACGCCTAAGGACTTTACCTCCTGCATTGCTTCCCCGATGGAGATATTTTCCTGCTTGGAAATGTCCGCCGCATGGTCGTAAAAGGTACAGATTTTCGCCATTTTTCTCACATCTTTCTCTCAAATCTATGTCACCTGAAAGTATACGGCAGACGGAAAGAAAAGTAAAGGAAAAAGGCGAGACTAACGTCTCGCCTTTTTCAAAAACCTGCAATGCTTCACTGACGATATTCTTCACTCATACTCCAGCAAGCTAACGGAACATGAAGCAATGTTCGAGTTCTTGGTCACAGACAGTCGAAAGGTCGATGCTTCGCCCGGAGCCAGTCCTTCAGCCCCAGCCGCGTAAGCCCAATCCGTATCTACCACTTCACCGTTTGAATCTTTAAATGCCCCTTTTACTTTTATGAATTCGTAAGTTTTTGTCCCTGTGTTTTTTACACTTCCAGTACAAATTGTATAGCTGGAATTACTTGTTACATCATCAGCAGTAATTTTTAGTACAGAAGGCCCTTGCTCGGAGTTATTGCTTGAAGAATACGAGGATCCCGAACCGCTTTCTTCATACATATTGTCAGCGGAATATTCCTTGGAAAACAGTTCCGTACCGTCGGAAGTTTTGTAGGTGATCACCAGCACGGGATCATCTACCTCAACAGCCTCTTTGAGGGATGCGGCAATGGATCCAAAAGTAGACGCCATCGGTTTCAGCGCCTCCTCCAGCGCGGCGGAGATGATTTTTGCATCCTGTCCGCCCAGATCGTAGGTGAAGGTGTAGATCAGCTTGTTTCCCTCGCCCGTAATTTCCAAAGCCGAGTCGTCCCCGCCGAACTGCGCCTTCATGCCGTCCAACTGGCTCTGCATCGCATCGGAATTTGCAAAATCAGCCATCGTGGCAAACTTGTCGTCTTCGCCCAGTCCGCCAACCGCTGCGGAAGAAACAGGCGCACTGTCAACATGTTCACTTTCCAAAGCGGAGGAACTCTCCGCAGAGCTGTCGACAGCGGAATGTTCCGATCTGCCGCCGCTGCAGGCGCCCAGCGCCGGTATCAGACAAATTGCCAGCGACAATGCCAGCAAACGAATGGAAATCTTTTTCATCATCCTCACACCTCTCTTACATAAATTGCCGAAATTATTTCGGAAATCCGGGGTCAGTATACCGCCGAAATCGGAAAAAGTCAAGGGAAAAGACTTCCATCTATGCCCTTTGAAGGGCTTGACTTTTCTCCGCTGCAAGCGGTATCATAAATCCACACAGAAGCAAAAAGGGAGGAAAACTTATGCATACGGTAACTTTGGGAAGAACCGGCATCACGGTGAGCAAAAATGCCTTCGGCTGCCTGCCCATCCAGCGGGTGAGCCCGGATTACGCCGGAAAGCTGCTGCGCAGAGCCTTTGACGCGGGGGTCAGATTCTTCGACACCGCCCGGGCCTACAGTGACAGCGAGGAAAAGATTGGGCTGGCACTGCATGATGTGCGGGACCAGATCATTCTCGCCACCAAGACCATGGCCACCACCGTGGAGGGCTTTTGGGAGCAGCTCCACACAAGCCTGCGCCTGCTGAAAACCGATTACATCGACATTTATCAGTTCCACAATCCCGCCTTCTGCCCCAAGCCGGGGGACGGCAGCGGGCTGTATGAAGCCATGCTGGAAGCAAAAGAGCAGGGAAAGATCCGTTTTATCGGGCTGACGAACCACCGCCTGCACGTGGCGGAGGAAGCGGTACGCTCCGGGCTTTATGACACCCTGCAGTTCCCCTTCTGCTATCTTGCCGCGGACAAGGACATTGCCCTCGTCAATCTCTGCAAGGAAAACAATGTGGGCTTTATCTCCATGAAGGGTCTTTCCGGCGGCCTGCTGACCAATTCTGCCGCCGCCTACGCCTGGCAGGCACAGTTTGACAACGCTCTGCCTATTTGGGGCGTGCAACGGGAAGAGGAGCTGGAGGAATTTTTGAGCTATATGGAAAATCCTCCCACCATGGATAACCCCGAAATCAAGGCTACCATCGAGCGAGACAGGAAAGAATTGAGCGGCAATTTCTGCCGTTCCTGCGGCTACTGTATGCCCTGCCCGGCGGGGATCGTCATCAACCAGTGCGCCCGCATGAGCCAGCTCATTCGCCGCAGTCCCTCAGCGGGCTGGCTGACTCCCGAAAGTCAGGAAATGATGAAAAAAATCGAGGGCTGCTTAAACTGCGGTCAATGCAAGAAAAAGTGCCCTTACGGGCTGGACACGCCCACTCTGCTCCGGCAGAATCTGGAGGATTATTACAACATTCTTTCCGGCAAGGTCACAGTGTAAGTCACCAAAAAGAAACCTTTTCCCTGGCTTTCTGCTTTCGCACGTTCCAATCCCTGCCCTTTCATCAGTGCTGCTACGTGCGAGGGGGCTTTTAGGGGGCTTCGCCCCCTATTACCCTTGTGCAGGCCGCTCGTTTGCGGCTTTCAGTGGGTCTTTTAGGGGGTGCTGCTCTCCGGCGGAGAGCGTCCAGCGCCGACCGAGCCAATAGGTGAGAACGAAGCCCCCTAAAAGTGACTTTGCGCAACATGGCAGGTGGAATATGCAGTCATTAGCCTGCGCAACGGGTAAAAACCAAAGGCAAGGCAACGGCTTTCAACACCGCTGACTTTTTCTCCACGCAAAAATGGTGAGGCACGCTGCCTCACCATTTTTATCGCATTTTTTCCAACAGATACAGCCCGGTTTTTTTCCCGGAGACAAGAATGTGATATTCCTGCCGGAGCGAAATTTCGGGAGCAGATTTCATTGCCGCAAAAAGCTCTTTTTCTCCGGCGGTCAGCAGCACCAATTTCCCGCCGGGCTTTAACACGGTGTCAAACTGCAAAAGCATGCGCCGGTAGAATTCTCCCAGCTCCATGCCCACCTCCTGATAGATACCCCAAGGCGGATCGGTGATCACCGCGTCCACACTTTCCGGCGGCAAAACCTTGTCCAGCATGAGAGCGTCGCGGCGCTCCACGATGATATGGGGGTTCTTCCTGGGCAGTTTTTCTTTTGTGCGGGCAAGGGGCTTGTCCGCGATATCAAAGGCGTACAGCTTCTCAAAGGGAAACCGCTTGCTGCGCTGGAGAGGGATCGCCCCGTAGCCGCAGAAGGGATCCAGCACCACATCGGTGTATTTGGGAGAGGACAGCCAGCACATCATGTAGGCCAGCTCCGGGTGAAGCTCGCCGGGGTCCAGCAGCTTGTCGTAGGCCGTGTGTTTGGACAGCCGCTGCAGGAAATAGGCGACTCCCTCACTGCGGGAAAGCACCCAGAATTCCGTGTCCGGCTTGCTGCGATTCACCCGAAGGCAGGTTTTTTTCCCAAGCAGCTTTTCCAGTTTTTCCCGGAGAGAGGAATCCACTGCCGTAAGCTGATTCTGCCGGGAGGTGACCAGCCGAAAAGTCTGTATCTTCGAGGAGGATTTTTTCAGCTCGCCCCAGTTCTTTTCCTCAGCCAACAGCTTTTTGAGAAATCCGTCTAAACTCTTGTCCTCATGCAACGAGCCCCGATAGATCACCTGAAACAAGTTATTGAAGCAAAAGAGGTTCAAATCGCTGTAGGGGACGGCAGTCTCAAATTCCACCGCGCCGTCCAGCAGGGAAAGAATTTTACTGTCTTTCAGCCGCTGCTCCAGCATAGCGCGCACGATCTCTCCCGTGCCGGAAATAAAGGTCCCGAAAAAGTGACTCATATTTTCCCCCCTGCTGTTTTTTGTTTACTCCTAAATTATAACATGATTGCGTTGCTTTGCAACGCCACCTTGAACATTTGACCCTTGAGGTCAAATGTATCATGTTTCAATGTTCTCCGAAACTGTCCAAATCTCTGATTTGGTTACAGTTTCGTGAGGTCATTATATACTGCTAATGCGGAAAAAGGCAAGAAAAAGGCTTGGATTTTGCCGTCGTTTATGGTAGAATTTATTTATACTCATGGGATTGGGGAAGGTAATATGGCTATTCGGGGAAATATGCTGATCGCACAGTCCGGCGGACCTACCGCCGCCATCAACGCGTCTTTAGCTGGTGCGGTGGAATTCGCCATGGAGCGGGAGGAGATCGGGCAGATCTACGGCGCAAAAAACGGCGTGGAGGGCATTTTGCAAGAGCATTTCGTGGACCTTCGCCCCCTGCTGCAAACGCCTGAGGATTTTACCCGGCTTGTAAAAACTCCGGCTATGGCGCTGGGCTCCTGCCGGAAACGGCTGTCGGAGCAGCCCAACGAGGAATATGAAAAGCTGCTGGACATTTTCCTGCGCTGGGAAATCCGCTATTTTTTCTACATCGGCGGCAACGATTCCATGGACGCCGTGAAAAAGCTCTCCGCCTACTTCTCCGCCAAGGGGGAGGATATCCGGGTGGTGGGTATCCCCAAGACCATCGACAACGATATGGCCTGCACCGACCACACCCCGGGCTTCGGCTCTGCCGCCCGTTACATTGCCGCCACCATGGCGGAAATCGCCTGCGACAGCGCCATTTACACCCCCGCGTCCCTCACATTAGTGGAAATCATGGGACGCAACGCCGGTTGGCTCACCGCCGCCGCCGCCCTCGCCAGAAGGCCGGGCTGGGACGCGCCCCACATCATCTGTATGCCGGAAATCCCCTTTGAGGAGGAGAAATTTCTCCGCCGGGTCAGAGAATTACAGGCGGAGAAAAAGCATTTGATTTTAGCCATCTCCGAGGGCATTCGCTACAAGGACGGCACCTACGTGGCCGCCCAGAGCAAGTTAGACGCCTTCGGCCACCGGCAGCTTTCCGGCGCGGCCCACACATTGGGGTCTCTGCTGCTGGAAGAAATCGGCTGCAAGGTGCGGCCCATCGAGCTGAATGTTTTGCAGCGCTGCTCCGCCCATCTCAGCTCGGAAACCGATTTGCGGGAAGCCGCCTGCATCGGCAAGGAAGCGGTATCTTTCGCACTGGACGGCAAAACCGGCGTGATGGCGACTTTCATTCGGGAATCCAATAATCCCTACACCATTCGTTACGGGTACGCGGAAGTGGAAAAAGTCGCCAACGTGGAGCACACCGTGCCCGTGGAGTGGATCGACGCAGAACATATGGACATTCGGCAGGAACTCATCGACTACCTCACCCCGCTGATTCAAAATCCCAGCGACCCCGAGTCCGGACTGCCTACCTATTTTCAGATTCCGTAAAAGGCGGGGTAGTTTTTGTTTCGCTTGGAAAGGGTGGGATAGAAATGAAAGATTTCTTCAAATTCTATTTTGGAATGAACTACTATGCTCGGGGAGTTCCAAAAAGATATCCTAAGATTCCCTCGGCTCTTATGATGGTTCTTTTGTCTCTTACCGTTATACTTTCCCGTGTAGAACTAACCGTATTTCCAGTCAATAGTTTCACCTATGGCTTTGCCCTTGACAGCAGCGAGAACCTCTATATTGGAGAAAATTCCAAAATTTGCATCTTTGATTCAGATGGAAAATATCTCCGTTCCATTGATCCGCCAACTTCGCGGGGATATCATCTTACGATCGACAGCGAGGACAGGATTCTTGTCAACACCGGAACGTATTTTTACACCCTCGATCTCGATGGGACTGTGCTGAAAAAAGAAGAACTCACCAGTTTTAACAAAGATATTGCTTCCTATAAAACCGAGAAAGCTTTTCTCAGTTCCGACAATGTAGTGTATCAGTTGGAACACAGGTTTTTATGCCCTACCATTGTCCGCCAAAATAAGGGCAGAAAAATCGTGTATCAAATATCAGTTTCCCAGTGCATCCTTCGAATCGTAAAGGAGTTTTCCTTTTTATCGCTATTTCTATTCGTTGGACCGGTGTTTGCCTGGAAAACTTACAAACTGAACAAAAAGGCTATGGATGAGGAAGAAAAGCGCAGAGATTTTGAACGAGCAAGCCGGTGACCCAAACGTCAAAGGATGAACGACCTTTCGCCGCATGCACAAAAAGACAGAAAAGGGCGGGGAACTTTTCCCGGTCAAGGCAACGTATCTTTGAGGAAAGGGGAAAGAAAATTGGCTGAACACAAGTTTTCAAAAGTACATATTGCCGTTTTCATTCTCTTCTTTCCTTTGGTCCTCTTTGCCGGGTGTGTCAACTTATCGGGTCTTGCTACCCTTTCCTACAATGGATTTGCCTATGATAAGGAAGGAAACTTGTACTTGGGTAAAAGCAGACGGGTTGAAGTAATAGATACAGAAGGTAATGTGATACGTACTTTTAATGCTGAAGGTACCATAAGTTATAATTTTACCATTTCTAACGATGAAATTATTATGGTAGCCGGAACCACTCTATACTGGATGGATTTATCTGGCAATATTTTGGAAACAGAAGTACACAGTGAACGATGGCAAGAATTTTTACCGCGGGGGAGCGAAAACAGCTTTGTCGATGAGGACGGCACAACGTATACCATGGAATATTCCGGGTTCCTCCGAACGAGCATTTTCCGATGGGACGGGGGAAAAAAGACGGAGGTCTTCAAAATGCCCCTTTTTGACTATATCTCCCGATTGTTGACTGTTGTTGCAGTGATCGATACGCTTCTCTTGGTCGGTCTCACTCTTGGCAGGGAGAACGAACTGGGGCATATGGACGACAGGCTTCCCTCCTTCCTGGATCCGCATAAACTTTAACCCTCTTTCATTCGTTACCGTGCAAAGCAAAGACCGGCCCCGATCAGACATTTGTCGTATCGGTGCCGGTCATTTTTTGTCACGGACGCTGTGAAGTTTTGGAAAACATTTCTTGACAGAAAGACTATTTCTTCGTTTCGTACTTCCGCTTTGTTGCCAGTCCGCCGCGAATGTGACGCTGGGCCTTGTTCACGGCCAGCACGTCCTTTACGTCCCGGTACAGGCTGTTGTCGATGTATTTCAGTCTTTGAGAAACGTCCTTATGTACCGTGCTTTTGCTGACCCCGAATTGCTTTGCCGCCCGGCGGACGGTGGCCTTGTTTTCCACAATAAATTCCCCTAACCTGGTGGCTCTGTCATCTATCACGTTGTTGGACATAAAAACACCCCTTTAGACTGTCGAAAAACCTATACACTAACGGTTTCGGACGGGAACAGATGGAAAGCAAGCTTTCCATCGCAGTGTGAAAGAAAACCGTCAGGGTTGTCTTTCGCGTTTCAATCAGCAGAGCGGGGCAAAAAGACTTTTTTGACACGCTCACTCCTTGCTGCCTTCTTGGTACTACATTCTATGAAGGGGCAGGGGTCGTTAGTACAGTTTCTTTTTCTTTGCTCCCTTACAAATGGCCAAAGAGGAAATGCTCTATGTTGTTGAAAGCCTTATGCATGCTCTCACCGTTGGTCGAGCAAAGTTAAAAAAATCCTGTTGCAAGAAACAGGCTTTCCGATTAAAATGATAGTGTATATGCAAACGTTCATCGCGCTTTCAGCGCCGATGAACTTCTAAAAGAAAGGCTGGTTGGAGCTTATGGCAACGGAATTTCCCAAGCGCCCTTACCGGAATCACGGCGGCGCGGACGTTCCCCACTGTAAAAATACATGGTCCCTGCCCTCTGCCGAGCTGCCGCCCCCGTCCCGGGTGATCTTGCCCATGCAGCAGCATATCGGCGTGTCCTGCACTCCCGTGGTGAAAAAGGGCGATCACGTCTATCACGGGCAGCTTGTGGGCGACAGCGACGCTTACCTCTCCGTCCCCATTCACGCTTCCGTGTCCGGCACCGTGGCGGACATTACGGAGGTCACCCTGACTGGCGGGCTGAGGACGACGGCCGTCATCATCGAATCCGACGGCAAGATGGAGCCGGACCCCGGCATTTCTCCCCCTCCTCCCATACATAACCGGCAGGAGCTGGCAAACGCCGCACGCACGTCCGGACTGGTGGGCTTGGGCGGCGCGGGATTCCCCGCCCACGGCAAGCTGAACGTGCCGGAGGAAAAGGTCATCGACACTCTGATCGTCAACGCCGCAGAATGCGAGCCCTATGTGACCTCCGACCATCGGGAAGCCTTGGAAAACGGCAGAAACGTCCTGGACGGCATCTATAAAATCAAAGACATTTTGAACGTCCACCGGGTGTTCATCGCCGTGGAGGACAACAAGCCCGACGTCATTGAAAAATTGACGGAAATTGCGGAAAATCCGGAAATGGACCCGCTGGACGAGGTGCGGGTGTTCAAACTCCACAGCCGCTACCCCCAAGGAGCGGAAAAGGTGCTGGTCCGGGTGTGCACCGGGCGGCAAATTCCCCCGGGCAAGCTGCCGGCGGACGTGGGCTGTCTTGTGATGAACATTGCTTCCGTTTCCTTTTTGGCAAGCTACATGCGCACCGGAATGCCTTTGACAAAAAAGCGGGTGACCATCGACGGGTCGGCGGTAAAAAATCCCCAAAATGTCATCGTCCCCGTGGGCACGCCTATTCGGGATATCATCGAATTCTGCGGCGGCTATCGCGCGGAGCCCAAAAAACTGATGATGGGCGGGCCTATGATGGGCATTGCCCTGACTTCTGACGAAATTCCCATCTTAAAGCAAAACAACGCCATTTTGGCTTTTGACGAGAAAGAGGCTGCCTTGCAGGAGCCCACCGACTGTATTCGCTGCGGCAAATGCGTGGCCGCCTGCCCCATGCAGCTGGTCCCCACCAAGCTGGAAAAGGCGGCGGAGCGCCGGGACGTGGAAGCATTGCGGGAATTGGACATCATGACCTGTATGGAATGCGGCTGCTGCGCCTTTACCTGCCCTGCCGGCAGACGGCTGGTGCAGAGCATTCGCCTTGGAAAAAGCTATGTCCGCAATGCAACCAGAGGGAAACGAGGGTAATCATTATGGAAAAGTTGATCGTATCGTCCTCTCCCCATTTTCATGGGAAACAGACGACCCAATCCATCATGCTGGACGTGATCATCGGGCTTTCCCCCGCTATGATCGCTTCCGTGGTGATTTTCGGTTTCCGGGCCATGGTGCTGATCGTCACCTGCGTGGCGGCCTGTATTTTAAGTGAATACTGCTCCCGGCGGATCATGAAGCGCCCTCAGACCGTGGGGGACCTGTCCTGCGTGGTCACCGGCATTTTGCTGGCGCTGAATCTGCCTGTCACCTTAAACCCGCTGATCGCCGTGTTCGGCTGCGTGGTGGCGATAGTAGCGGTAAAGCAGCTCTTCGGCGGCATCGGCCAGAATTTCGTGAACCCTGCCCTCACCGCCCGCATCGTGCTGATGAATTCCTTCCCCGCCAAAATGACCCACTGGACGGCGGCCTTTGACTATGCCGCAAATGCCGATTCCGTCACTACCGCCACGCCCCTTGTGACCTTCTGGCAGAACGGCGGCGAGGGCACGCCCGGGTATCTTCAAATGTTCTTAGGCGTTCACGGCGGGTGCTTGGGCGAAACCTGCGCTCTGGCGATCCTCATCGGCGGGTTGTATCTCATCATCCGCCGGGTCATCAGCCCGGTCATTCCCGTGACCTATCTTGCCACCGCAGCAATTCTTTCCGCCCTGCTGGGCAGAAATCCCCTGATGGACCTGCTTTCCGGCGGGCTCATGCTGGCCGCGTTTTTCATGGCCACGGACTACACCACCAGCCCCATCTACTTCAAGGGGCGGATCATTTTCGCCGTGGGCTGCGGCGTACTTACCATTCTCATTCGGACCTTCGGCTCGCTGCCTGAGGGCGTTTCCTATTCCATCGTGCTGATGAATATCCTCACTCCGCTGATTGAAAGAATTTCCAAGTCGCGAGCCTTCGGCGACGTAAAGGCGAAAAAGAAAAAGTCTGGAAAGGCGGGTGACGCCTCGTGAAACTCCGTGTAAAGGACGTCCTTCTTCCCACCGCCGTGCTGTTTCTGATTTGCGTCATCGTGGCGGCGGCGCTGGCAGGCACCAACCTTTTGACAAAAGATAAAATCGCAGATCAGGCGGCGAAAAAGGCGGAAGAATCGCGGAAACTGGCGCTGAGCGTTGCCGATACTTTCGAGCCTGCCGCTGAAAATGAATACTACGTCGGAAAAACCGGCAATGACATTGTGGGCTATGTGTTTGAAACTTCCGCCAAAGGGTACGGCGGCGACGTGGACGTGATGACCGGCATCAGCGCTGACGGAAAAATCACCGGCGTCATTCTGCTGGACCACGAGGAGACCCCCGGCCTGGGGGCCAATGCGGAAAAGGAAGAATTTCGCGCCCAGTTCCTGCAGGACGTGCCGGAAACCGTCTTAATGCTGGTGAAATACCAAGCGCCCCAACCCGGCGAGGTGGAAGCCATGACCGGCGCTTCCATGACCAGCCGGGCGGTGACAGAGGCCGTCAATGAGGCGATCAGGCAATACAAAAAGATTACGGGGAAAGGAGACTGAGCATGGCTGAGCAAAAGAAAAAAAGCCTTTGGCAGGAATTTACCAAGGGCATTGTCCGGGAAAATCCCGTTCTTCGCCTTGTTTTGGGCTGCTGCGCCACACTGGCGGTAACCACTGCCGCCGGGAACGCCATCGGCATGGGGCTTGCCACCACCTTTGTGCTGGTCTGCTCCAACGCCGTCATCTCCCTGCTGCGGAACGTGATTCCCGATAAAGTGCGCATTCCCGCCTTTATTACGGTCATTGCCGGCTTTGTCACCGTGGTGCAGCTCTTTATCAAGGCTTTTTCTCCCGAGTTGGATTCGGCGCTGGGCGTATTTTTGCCCCTGATCGTCGTCAACTGCATTATTCTGGGCCGGGCGGAAATGTTTGCCAGCAAAAACAAGGTGCTGCCCTCCATCGTGGACGGACTGGGCATGGGCGTGGGCTTTACCGCCGCCATGCTCTGTATGGGCATCATCCGGGAGCTGCTGGGCGCAGGCACGGTGTTCGGCCTGCCGATTTTGTCCGGCTTCATGGAGCCTATCATCATCTTCCTTCTGCCCCCCGGCGGCTTCTTCGTGTTCGGCATGCTGGTGGCACTGGCCGGGAAGCTCTCCAAAGAGGGAAAAGCGCCGGAATCCACCGGTTGTTCCGGCTGCCCGCTGGCGGCTTCCTGTTCTAAAGTGCAGAATGAGGAATCCTGTGGCAAAACTCAAACGGAGGAGGCGGCAAAGTCATGACGGTCGAAGTCATCAAAGGTCTGGTAGCGATTTTTCTCGCCGCCATTCTCACGGAAAACTATGTCCTCAACAAATTTCTGGGCATCTGCCCCTTTCTGGGCGTTTCCAAGAAGCTGAACACCGCTGTGGGCATGAGCTGCGCCGTCACGGTGGTAATGGTCATCGCCACGGCGGTCACCTGGCCGCTGTACACCTATTTGCTGGTTCCCAATGAGCTGGACTACCTGCAGACCATTGTGTTCATTCTGGTCATTGCGGCGCTGGTGCAGCTTTTGGAAACGATACTGCGGAAATACATGCCGCCGCTGTACAATTCCCTGGGCATTTATCTGCCCCTCATCACCACCAACTGCGCCGTGCTGGGCGTAACCATGCTGGTGCTGGAAAAGGGCCACGGCTATGTGCCGGCTCTCGTCAACGCCTTCGGCTCCGGCGTGGGATTTCTGGTGGCAATGGTGCTGTTTGCCGGGGTTCGGGAACGGCTGGAGGACTGCGACATTCCCGAAACCTTCCGGGGACTGCCCATCACGCTGGTGGCGGCCTCTTTAGTGGCCCTGTCCTTCCTGGGCTTCAACGGCATCGTGGACGGACTGCTGTAACAGCTGCTTCCGCAGAAAGGAGAAATCGAAATGTCTGTTTTAACTCCCATCCTGATCGTGGGCATGATCGGACTGCTGGCCGGCGTGATGCTGGCGGTGGCTTCCATCGTCATGGCTGTGCCGAAGGATGAAACCGCCGAAGCGCTGGAGGAAATCCTTCCCGGCGCGAATTGCGGCGCCTGCGGCTTTTCCGGCTGTTCCGGCTATGCCGCCGCCATGTCGAAAGGGGAAGCGAGGCCCGGGCTCTGTTCCCCCGGCGGCGAAGAAGTGGCGAGGCAATGCGCCGAGCTGCTGGGCGCAGGGAACGTTCAAGTGGAATACAAAACCGCCCTGGTCCAGTGCTTGGGCAGCACAGACAATACGACGGACCGATTTGATTATGAGGGGATTCCCAGTTGCTCCGCTTCCGCTCTTTTGACCGGCAGTATCACCGGCTGCCGGTACGGCTGCATGGGCATGGGAGACTGCACCAAGGTCTGCGACTATGGGGCCATCACCGTGTGCAGCGGCGTGGCGAAGGTGGACCCCCATAAATGCAAAGGCTGTTCCAAATGCGTGGACATCTGCCCCAAAGGCATCATCAAATTCGTGCCGTTGAAAAGTCAGGCCGTGGTCCGCTGCTCCAACTGCGACAAGGGCCGGGACGTACTGCAAGCCTGTAAAATCGGCTGTATCGGCTGCAAAAAGTGCGAGAACACCTGCGAATTCGGCGCGGTCACCGTGGAAAACAATTTGGCCCGGGTAGACCCGGAAAAATGCACCGCCTGCGGCAAATGCGCGGAAGTCTGCCCCCGGCATGTGATCACGATGTTGGAAGTGTAATCCTCGGTCTTGCAATCTTCCAATAGATGTGTTATGATGGTCGGGCGGGATTTCTTGTTGTCCCGTCAGTTTCCAAGAAAAAGAGGATTTTGAAATGAGGCAATACTTCGCTTACCTGTAAAAATCACACTGCAGACTGCGGTGATTTTTCCTGTGTGAGTAAAGTATCTGTCTCTCTCCTAATTTTTCTGATTCTGCTGTTTTCGGCAGAGGATTTAAAAGCAAGGCTGTGAGAAGGTATTTTCTCATGGCCTTTTTTCTTTTGCTGTTTTCTCTGCCATTTTTCGGAAAGGAGGTACTGTCATGTTGATTCGCACCCGCAAAGTCATCGCTTGCCGTTTTGGGCAAGCAAAGCCGGTTTTTCCGGCGGCCTTTGCCTGCCCTAACTCTATTTGACCGCCGGAAGATCGGTTGCCAACTATCATAAGGAGAACCGATCATGACAAAATTAGAACGATGTAAAGAACTTTTGGGCTGCTGGGAGCAGCCCGATTACCGATACCGCCAGATCCTGCACGCCGTGTTTCAGAACCGTGTTTCCCGCTTTCAGGATATGACCGTCCTGTCGGGGGAGCTGCGGGAAAAGCTGCGCAGAGAGTTGGGGGAAACCGTCTTGACGCTGCGCCCTGTCCGGGAAAGCCGTTCCGGACAGGCGGACAAGCTGCTGTTTGAGCTGGAGGACGGCAGCCGGATTGAAACCGTCCGGCTGCACTATCAAAAAGGATGGGAATCCTTCTGCATTTCCTCCCAGTGCGGCTGCGCCTTTGGCTGCAAATTCTGCGCCACCGGCACCATGAAGAAACTGCGAAATCTGACTGCATGGGAAATCATTGAGCAGCTTTTGTACTTTCATTTGCAAGGCCGCCGTTTGGACAGCGTTTCCTTTATGGGCATGGGCGAGCCATTGGCAAATCCTCATATTCTGCAAGCTCTGTCCCTGCTGACAGACCCCGCCCTGTTCGGGCTGAGTCAGCGCAGAATTACCGTATCCACCGTGGGGGTGGCGCCCGGTCTGAAGCGGCTGACGGCGGAATTCCCCCAGGTGAATTTGGCTTATTCCCTCCACGCCCCTACGCCGGAGCTGCGGAAAAAGCTGATGCCCGTCGAAAAACGCTGGTCCATGGAGCAGGTACTGCCGCTGCTGAACACCCACATTCTGCGCACCCATCGGCGGGTATTCCTCGCCTACATCCTACTGCGGCAGATCAACGACAGTCCCGCCCATGCCAAAAAGCTGGCACAGCTTTTGCGGCGAAACCTCAGGGCGCTGCCCCTGTACCATGTGGACCTGATCCCCTATAACGAAACCGCTCACAGCGGCGGGATTTTCGCACCTCCGGAGCAGGAGCGCATTCAGGAATTTCTCCGCATTCTCCGGCAGGCCGGGATCCGCTGTTCCGCCCGCACCCAGTTCGGATCGGACATTTCCGCCGCCTGCGGACAGCTTTGCGCTGAGGAAGCCCACAACGATCCCTGACAGAAGTGAAACCGTTCTCCGCAGCGTCAACTGCGGGAACGGTTTTTGCCGTGCACCGGAAAAATCCGGCAAAAAAGTAGAAATCTCCGTTTTTTTATGCTATACTTATTCCATCTTTGTACTGCTATCACGCAGGTGATTTTATGTCCCCGAAAAGACGGTATTCCAAAAAGAGACCCTCCAAAGGAGTGTCTCCTATAAAATGGCTGCTTTTGCTGCCGGCGGTGCTGCTGCTGACGGCTGGCTTTGCCGCGTCTGACATGTTTGTCCCCCTTGAAAAGCCGGCCAATGCCGGGCCCGTTTCCAACGTGTCTTCGGAAATCATGCCGGATACGGCATCCGATCAGGACACGTCGGACAACCCCAAGCTCGCCCAGCTCAGTCTGCTGGACGGGCAGTATGAGCAGTACGATTCCTACCTTCTCGGTTCTTCCTCTGCCGCCGCTTACGATATAGACGAGCTGAACGGTTACCTGAATGCCAGCTTTTTTGATTTGTCCGTCTATAAGTGCGCGCCTAAGGATTACCGGGATTTCGCATCCTATGTTTTGGAGCGTTATCCCGTGAAAAATATGGTGCTGAGTTTGGATATGAGCGAGGCCATCCACTACTTTTCGGAGGATTCCGGCGTGGAAGACCGGCAGGCACAGGATATGGAGAAAGTCGGCGATCCAGCCGTGTATGCGGCCGCCTATGCCGAGCTGTTCCCCGGCCCGACGGAACAACTGCCCGGCACGGAGCAGTTGCCCTTTATCGCCGAATGTGCCCAAATGGCGGCAGATATCCGGGACATGTGCGAGGAGCGCGGGGTGAATCTCACTGTCATCGCCTCCCCCATCACTGCCGGTCAGTGGAACGCCTACGATCAGGCCGCTTTGCGCACCTATAAGACCATCCTTGCCGACGTGGTGGATTACTGGGATTTTAGCTGTACTTCCGTATCTTTCGACAGCCGGTATTTTTACGATGCCGCCCATTTCCGCAGCGCCGTGGGCAGCATGGTGCTGGCGGAGATTTTCGGAAATAACACGGTATACCGCCCGGAACGCTTTGGGGAACTGGTCACCGCGAAAAATGTCCAGACTTACTTAAACGAGCTGTTTTCCGACCCTCCCCAGCCGGAGATCGCCGGCTATACGGCGGACGTGCCCGTTTTGCTCTATCACCACATTGCGGAAAAATCCAGAAGCTACATCACCGTCACCCCCAAAACCTTTGAAACACAGATGCGCTTTTTGGCGGAAAACGGCTACCACACGGTCACCGTGCAGCAGATGATCGACTACGTCTATTACGGCGGGAAGCTACCCGAGAATCCGGTGTGCGTCACCTTTGACGACGGCTACCTCAGCACCTACGAATACGCCTACCCCATTCTGAAAAAATACGGTCTGAACGCCACTGTGTACGCCATCGGCGCGTCCATCGGGCACGATCGTTTTTACGGAAACACCCTGTTTGAGATTGTGCCCCATTTCAACTTTGCTCAGGCAAGAGAAATGGTCCAGTCCGGTGTGGTGGACGTGCAGTCCCACACTTACGGCATGCACCAGTGGGCGCTGTTTGAATCGGGAACTGCTGTCCGGGAAACCATCGCTCCGCTGGACGACGAGGAGGATTCCGCCTACGCCGACGCCCTGCTTGCTGACATCGAGATGTATAACGAGCTTGCCGTGCAGGAACTGGGGAGACCTTTTACCTCTCTGGCCTATCCCAAAGGGCAATACACCGACTTGACGGAGGTCATTGTGCATCAAGCGGGCATCCCCGTGACCATGTCCACCCGTACCGACAGCCGCAACGTACTGGTGCGGGGCCTGCCCCAAAGCCTGTACGCCCTGAGCCGCTGGTACATAATGGAGAATACCACGCCGGAAAGAATGCTGGAGATTTTGCTGCCGGAAGAACCGGCTGCTGGACGAAACTTAAATGGGTGACCGTATGAAAAGGACCATTTCATTTCTTTTGGCGTTTCTTCTGCTCTCCTTCTGCTGGGGCTGCGCTTTCCCTGTGAAAAATGCGGCGGAAATCACGACCGCTTACAATTTCTTTCACACCTTGGATGAAGCCGTCAAGGAAAACCCCCAAAAGGCGGAAAAGCAGTACTTGGGGCAGACTGTTCAGGCCACGATCCTGATCGATTGGCTCCCCGGCGACGGAAGTGTCGTCCAATCCACAGACGACACCCGCCTGGTGGTAAAGCTGAGCGAGGACGAGCTTTCAAGAGTGAAGAAAGGCGATGTGCTCACCGTAGAGGGAACTGTCAGCGAGTTTTCCGAATATGTCCCCAGCAAGTGGTCGAAAAGCGGAAACCGCACTCAAGTGGAGATTTCTCCTGCAAAAATCATAGAGGATACCTACCAGATTTCGGGAGAAGTCTCTGACTATTACATTTGGACGGCCCAGCCGCCCTGTGAATGGGCGGGCAGCAAGTATATTGCCGTTTACAACGACACCGTGATGTTCGGCAGCAAACAGGTCAGCATTTATGCGCCGGAGGAGGAGCTTCGCCAATATGAAATCGGTGATACCATCACCGCCAAAGGCAGACTGTGCCTGACAGAAGTTGGAGGATCGGGCTGGCTGCCGGGGCTGGGAGACGATGAAGAGGCCAAAATCCTTCTGGATATGCCGGATGCGGAAATCTGCCCATAGAAACCGACCCGGGCTCGGCTCTCATCACTTTGAGGAAAGAAGGAATCATCTATGAAACGAACCCCCTATTGGATCAGGGTGATTGCCCTCACTCTCCTTCTGATCGCTCTAATCGCGCTGATCATTTATCAGACTTCAAAGAGCACGGGTACACCGGCGGATACGTCCTCTTCTACAACGGTTTCCTCTCAAGGGTCGGAAAGCAGTACAGACGTTATAAGCAGCGCAGACTCTGCAAGCATCCCTTCGGAAACCGTCTCGTCTGAATCTTTTACAGAACCAGCTTCTACCGTCGCGCCGGAATCGGATATCAAGCAGGAGAAAACGACTATGAAAATCACGGCAAACGGAAATTCTCTCACCGCTGTTTTGGCGGACAATTCTTCCGCACAGGCGCTTTTGGAGCGGTTGCAGGACGGGCCGGTCACCGTGGAGATGAACGACTACGGTAATTTTGAAAAAGTGGGACCTCTGGGCTTTTCCCTGCCCACCAATGACGAGCCCATCAGTACCTCGCCGGGAGATGTGATTTTGTACCAGGGGACCAACATCACGGTGTATTACGACGAAAATCACTGGAATTTCACCCGCTTGGGCAAAATTGAAAACATCACCAGAGAGGACCTGCTGGACTTTTTCGGCGACGGGACAGTGACCGTTACGTTTTCTTTGGATTGATTATTTCACGCACACACAAAAGAGGGCAGGCAAATTTGCCTGCCCTCTTTTAGCTTGTCGAAAAACTTTCCCCTAATTCCTGCTTTCGCACGTTCCAATCTCTGTCCTTTCGTCAGTGCTGCCTCGTGCGATATTTTTTGGGTAAAAGTTTGCCGCCCAATGGGCAAACTTCAGGAAGAAATCCCGAAGGGCTTTCTTCTGCGCAGCCCCTAAAAGCACCTTTGCGCAACAGGGCAGTTGGAATATGCAATCATTCCCCTGCGCAACGGGTAGAAGCTACAGGTAAGAAAAGCGTTTTTGTTTTTGCTGCCTTTTTTGCCCTGCAAACTATTATTTGATCTCCTTGGAAGCGATCTCCGCCTTTGTCTTGGCGATGAAATCCTCCACCGACATGGCGCCCAGATCGCCGTCTTTCCGGTGGCGGGGGGAGATGGTACCCGTCTCCGCTTCCTTGTCGCCCACCACCAGCATGTAGGGGGTCTGCTGGAGCTGAGCTTCTCTGATCTTGTAGCCGATCTTCTCGTTTCTCGTGTCGCATTCCACCCGGAGTCCGGCAGCTTCCAACTGCTCCTTCAGGGACTGGGCGTACTCGTGATGGCGCTCACTGATGGGCAAAATCACTGCCTGCACGGGAGACAGCCACAGCGGGAATTTCCCGGCGAAATGCTCGGTAATCACGCCGATAAAGCGCTCGATGGAACCCAGCACCACCCGGTGGATCATCACCGGTCTGTGCTTTTGTCCGTCCGCGCCGGTGTATTCCAGCTCGAACCGCTCCGGCAGTTGGAGATCCAATTGGATCGTGCCGCACTGCCAAGTCCGGCCTAAAGAATCGGACAGGTGGAAGTCCAGCTTGGGACCGTAGAACGCGCCGTCGCCCTCGTTGATGACGTAGTCCTTGCCCATTTCTTCCACCGCCGCTTTCAGAGTATCGGTGGCAAAATCCCAAGTCTCCTTCTCGCCCATGTGGTCCTCCGGCATGGTGGAGACTTCGATCTGATAGGAAAGCCCGAAGACGGAATAGACCTCGTCAAACAGCTTGACCACATTCTTGATCTCATCCTTCATCTGCTCCCAGGTCATGAAGATATGGGCGTCATCCTGGGTAAAGCAGCGCACCCGGAACAGGCCGTGAAGCGTGCCGGAAAGCTCGTGGCGGTGGACCAGTCCCAACTCTCCCACCCGCAGGGGCAGGTCACGATAGGAATGGGGCTCGCTGGAATACACCAGCATGCCGCCGGGGCAATTCATGGGCTTGATGGCAAAATCCGTGTCGTCGATGACAGTGGTGTACATGTTGTTCTTGTAGTGGTCCCAGTGGCCGCTGCGCTCCCAGAGCTGACGGTTCAGCATCAGGGGCGTGGAAATTTCCACGTAGCCGTAGCGCTTGTGAACCTCACGCCAGTAATCGATCAGCGTGTTGCGGAGTACCATGCCCTTGGGCAGGAAGAACGGGAAACCCGGGCCCTCGTCCCGGAGCAGGAACAGTCCCAATTCCTTGCCCAGCTTGCGGTGGTCCCGCTTTTTCGCTTCCTCCAGCATTTCCAGATATTCGTCCAGCATGGACTGCTTGGGGAAGGAAATGCCGTAGACCCGGGTCAGCATCTTTTTGGTGGCGTCGCCCCGCCAATACGCGCCGGTGATGGAGGTGAGCTTCACCGCCTTGACCCCGCCGGTGCTCATCAGATGGGGACCGGCGCACAGGTCTTCAAAATCCCCCTGCCGGTAAAAGCTGATTTTTTCTCCGTTGGCGGAATGCTCGTCGATGAGCTCCAGCTTGTAGTCCTGCCCGGCCATTTCCTTTTTGGCTTCCTCCGGGGGAAGCTCAAAGCGCTCCAAGTCAATGTTTTCCTTGATGATCTTCTTCATCTCGTCCTCAATCTTGGGCAGGTCCTCGGGAGAGAGGGGAGCTTCCAAATCGAAGTCGTAATAGAAGCCGTTTTCAATGGCCGGGCCGATGGCGAATTTCGTCCCCGGATACAGGCGCTTGACGGCCTGGGCCATGATGTGGGCGGTGGTGTGCCAGTAGGCGTGCTTGCCGTCCGCCTCGTCAAAGGTGAGAATCTCCAGGGCGCAGTCCTTTTCGATGGGCGTGCGCAGGTCTTTGACCTCGCCGTCGATTCTGGCGGCGCAGGCGGACTTGTACAGTCCCATGCCGATGGACTTTGCCACCTCGGCGGCCGTCACGCCGCTTTCAAATTCCTTGATGGTTCCTTTCAGGTCGATCTTGATCATATCTTTCTCCTCTCTGCCAAAGTCTCCTTCTACGCAAAAAGCAAGCCCCTTGGGGCTTGCTTTTTGAAAAAGAAAAAACCCCAGCAAATTCTGGGGCAGTCGTCATGGCTTGAAAAATTTTCCAGACGTCCGCGGTTCCACCCGGATTCAAAACACCGATTCCGATGTTTCCTCGTTTCGGCCGGTAACGAAGCCACTCGTCAGACCTTTCCCCGGTTCCGAAAGGAAACAGGCTCGGCAGCCGCTCAAAGGTGGTATCCCAATTCCTGCAGAAACTTCCTACGGGAGTTTCTGCTTCGCTGCAAGCGCTTTCAGCCCATGGCGCCCGCTCTCTTTCGCGGTAAGGCAGAACAGGGACTTCCTTTTCTCTGCGTTTTCGGATATTACCGTCATCATAGCATTGGGAAAAAGCTTTGTCAAGAGTGAATGCCGGAGGAAAATACAGTGAAAAAAATTTTTGTAACCAATCTGTCATCCTTTTTTGAATAATTCGTTACAATTTTCTTGACAGAGAGTCGGTTTAGAGATACAATAAGAATCGGAATGCACTGGGTGCTTTTGATATATTTTCTATTTACTTCAGTTTTTTACTTTCACGATAGACCGTTTGCTGAGAGATTTGATAGATTTTCTCGGTTCTGCTGTGCGTGCGGCTGCCGGGAAGCTTGCAATACGGAGGAAAAAGAAAACCGAAAAATAGCGGATACCGCACCACCTGTATTCCCGGGGCATGGCAATTTTGCCGTTGCTCCGGCGTTTCAATTTACATCACTTTTGACAACAAAAGAATCAAAGAACTGAGAAAAGGAGGTGCCCGATTGCAGATTCAACTGTGGCTGTGTATCGTCATTGCCGTGGCTGCCGCCGCTTTGGCAGGAATTTTGGCGTTCTTCATCGGAATGTCCTATCGGAAGAACAAGGCAGAATCCGCCATTGGCTCTGCGGAGCAGGAGGCAAAGCGCATTATCGGCGATGCGGTAAAAACAGCAGAAGCAAAGAAAAAAGAGATCGTGTTAGAGGGCAAGGACGAGGTCCATCGTCTGCGCACCGATTCTGAAAAGGAGCTTGCCGATCGGAGAAAAGAAATTCAGCATCAGGAGAGGCGTATCTCCCAGAAGGAAGAAAACCTGGATAAGAAGCTGGAAAATGTAGAGCGCAAGGAAGAACAGGCCGACCAGAAAAACAAGAAGGCCGATGAACGCCTGAAGGAGGCCGAGGCCGTCAAGAAGAGCCAGTTCGACATGCTGGAGAAGATCTCCTCCTTTACGGTGGAGCAGGCAAAGGAATACCTGCTGAAGAATCTGGAGGACGAGCTGGTGCATGAAAAGGCCGTCAAGGTCATGGAATACCAGCAGCGCACCAAGGAAGAAAGCGACAATGCCGCCCGGGAGATCATCGCCCTGGCGATCCAGCGCTGTGCGGCGGATCAGGTTTCTGAGATCGCCATCAGCGTGGTGCCCCTGCCCAACGACGAAATGAAGGGCCGTATCATCGGCAGAGAGGGCAGAAATATCCGTGCCATCGAGACCTTGACCGGCGTGGATCTGATCATCGACGACACACCGGAGGCGATCACCTTGTCCAGCGGCGAGCCGGTCCGCAGGGAAATTGCCCGGATCGCATTGGAAAAGCTGATCTCTGACGGAAGAATTCACCCCACCCGCATTGAGGAGACCGTGGAAAAAGCCCGCCGCGAAGTGGAAGCCACTATCAAGGCCGAGGGCGAGCGCGCGGTCATGGAGGTGGGCGTCAATGGCGTCCATCACGAGCTGGTGAAGCTTCTGGGCAGATTGCGGTACCGCACCAGCTACGGACAGAATGTGCTGAATCACTCCAAAGAGGTGGCGTTCCTGGCCGGCCTGATGGCTTCCGAGCTGGGACTTGATCCCACCGTGGCCAAGCGGGCAGGCTTGCTTCACGATATCGGCAAGGCTCTGACCCACGAGCTGGACGGTTCTCACGTGCAGATCGGCGTCGATGCCGCCAAGCGGTACAAGGAAAGCGAAACGGTGGTCCACGCCATCGCCGCTCATCACGGCGACGTGGAGGCAAAGACCATTATCGCCTGTCTGGTACAGGCTGCGGATGCCATTTCCGCCGCCAGACCCGGAGCGCGCCGGGAAAATCTGGAAAATTACATCAAACGTCTGGAAAAGTTGGAGGAGGTGGCTTCTTCCTTCCACGGTGTGGATAGCTGCTATGCCATTCAGGCCGGCAGAGAGATCCGCGTCATGGTCCGTCCCGACGTTGTCAGCGACGAGCAGATGACACTGCTCGCCAGAGATATCTGCAAGAAGATCGAGGAAGAAATGGACTATCCCGGCCAGATCAAGGTCAACATGATCCGGGAAAGCCGGGCAGTGGATTACGCCAAATAATCTGGTTTTTTGTCAAAAAGGGTACACCGTGCGTGTACCCTTTTCTGCTAAAAAAGGAGGGCTGACATGATCGTTCTGATTAGTGGGGCGTCCCACACCGGGAAGACTTTGCTGGCCCAGCGGCTGCTGGAGAGATACGGCTTCCCCTACCTCTCCATCGACCACCTGAAAATGGGACTGATTCGCAGCGGACAGACAACCTTGACCCCGGAAGACGATGACGAAAAGCTCACCGCCTACCTCTGGCCCATTGTCCGGGAAATGGTAAAGACGGCAGTGGAAAACAAGCAAAACCTGATCGTGGAGGGCTGCTACATTCCCTTTACCTGGCAGAAGGATTTTGAGGAAAGCTATTTGCGGGAAATCAGGTATGTTTGCCTTGTCATGACAGAACAATACATCAGAAGTCATTTTGAGAACATTAAAGCCTACGCCCGGGCCATCGAGGACCGGGCGGACGATTCCTCACCGGATCTGGAGCAAATGGTGCGGGAAAACCAACGGAACTTGGAGCAGTGCAGAAAATTCGGCCATACGCCTGTCCTCATTGAGGAACGCTATCAGGTGAACATTGCATTATAAAGGAGGACACGAAACAGCATGAATATCCTCTGTATCGGAGACGTGGTGGGCTCGGTGGGCTGTGAATTCCTGCGGGAAAAGCTGCCCGGCTTGAAAAAGCTGAAGGCAATCGATTTCGTCATTGCCAACGGGGAAAATTCCGCCGACGGCAACGGCATCACCCCAACCTCTTTCCGCCATTTGCTGGACAGCGGTGTAGATGTGGTCACCACCGGGAATCACTGCTTCCGGCGGCGGGAAGCCTACGAGTTGTTCGATTCTGCCGATAACCTGCTGCGCCCCGCCAATTTCCCGGAAAAAGTCACTCCGGGCCACGGGCTCTGTATCGCGGACTTGGGCCGGGCGCGGATCGCCGTCATCAACCTGATGGGCACGGTTTTTTTAGAAAGCCTGAAAAGCCCCTTTGAGACATTGGAGGAGCTCTTGAAAATCCCGGATCTGCCTCCCGTCTGCATTGTGGATTTTCATGCCGAGGCCACCGGAGAAAAGCGCGCCATGGGCTTTTTCGCCGACGGCAAAGTCTCTGCCGTATTCGGCACCCACACCCATGTGCAGACCGCCGACGAATGTCTGCTGCCGAAAAGCACCGGGTACATCACCGATGTGGGCATGACCGGGCCGATTCATTCCGTACTGGGTGTAAAGCCGGAGCTGATCATCCGCAAGCTCACCAC
>JAFLRP010000073.1 GCA_022511515.1 Acutalibacter sp. | reverse complement strand
GTTCCTGCGCATGGCCCTATCTGGGCCGGGACTACGGCGTCAGACTCAATGTCTCCCTGGACGATGTGACATTTCAAGAGGGGGAGACCTGTGACGCGAAGTGGGCCGACTTTGCTGAGTTTGTCCAAATGATACGGGAAGAAAAATTCCCGCCGTCTTTGACAGAGCACATGAAGGACTATCAGGCAGCGTTCCTGCGCTTTGCGGGGCAGGAGGGCATGTCCCTTTTCAGCAGCGAAACATAAAAAAGGAGAAACCGAAATGAAAGCTCCGATTACATTTGCCATTGCCGGGTTCGGCGATCGAGGCAGCACCTACGCGTCCATGCAGGAACTGTTTCCCGACAAGATGAAAGTCGTGGCCGTGGCGGACCTGAACCCCGTCAAGGTGGAAAAAGCAAAAAAACTCTACCATATTCCCGAGGAAAACTGCTTCAGCAGCGCGGAAGAAATGCTGGAACGGGAAAAACTTGCAGACGTGATGGTGGTGTCTACCATGGACCGCCAGCACGTGGGACATGCCATTCCGGCATTGAAAAAGGGTTATCACATTTTAATGGAAAAGCCCATTTCTCCGGAGCTCAGTAAGTGCCGGGAAATTTTGGAGGTGGCGAAAGATTGCCCGGGCAAGATCATTGTGGGTCATGTGCTGCGCTACACCGTGTTTTACAACACGCTGAAGGACCTGATTTCCGGCGGGCGGATCGGCGACGTGGTCAGTATCTGTGCCAACGAGAATGTGGGCTACTGGCATCAGGCCCACTCCTTCGTTCGGGGCAACTGGCGGAATTCTCAGGAAACCAGTCCCATGATTTTGCAGAAATCCTGCCACGATATGGATATTCTCACTTGGATTTTAGGGAAGCGTTGTAAGTCCGTTTCCTCCTTCGGCAGCACTCACCTTTTTAAGAAGGAATGTGCCCCAGAGGGCGCGACCCCTTATTGTTTGGGCGGCTGCAAAGCCAAAGAAAGCTGTGTGTTCGATGCGGAGAAAATCTACGTCACCAGCCCTAAAACCGGCATTCAGTCCCATTCCGGGAATTGGATCACCTCCATTTTGAGCGTGGACAACACGGTGGAAAGCACCTATGAGGCGTTGAGATCCGGCCCCTACGGGCGCTGCGTGTACTTCTGCGACAACGACGTGGTGGACCACCAGCAGACGAATCTTTTGATGGAGGATGGCTCCACCATCAGCTTCACCATGTGCGCATTCACGGAAAGCTGCTATCGCTATTTCAAGGCCATGGGTACCAAGGGCGAGATCGAAGCGGATATGCAGTCCAATGTGATCCATATCCGGGAGTTTGGCAAACCCGAGGAAGTGATCGACGTGGGCAATATCGCCTCTGATCTGAAGGGCCACGGCGGCGGAGACAGCGGCATCGTTGCCGACTTTCTGGAGATGCTCCTGAATGACCGGGACGCCACCGAACGCACCACCACGCTGGAAAATTCCATGGAAAGCCACTTTATCGCCTTGGCGGCGGAGGAATCCCGTGTAAACGGCGGCAAAGTGGTAGACCTCGCGAGCTTCAAAAACGGCAAATAGGGAACAAAATTTGACCTTTCTCTATAGAATGAAAAAGGGGGGAGCAGTCCCCCTGAAAAAATTCCAGTTATTTGATTATTTCTCCCGGCAGCAGGCAACAATATAGGTAAATCCCTGTGTAGGAGAGAGGAAGGTCGGAATCGTGATAGTCCATCGAGGAGATATTTACTATGCGGATCTCAGCCCCGTGGTAGGTTCTGAGCAGGGCGGCGTTCGTCCGGTCCTGATCATTCAGAACGATGTGGGGAACAAATTCAGCCCCACGGTGATCGCTGCGGCCATCACCAGTCAGCACGACAAGGCAAATCTGCCCACCCACATTGAGGTGGACGCCAAGAATACGGGGCTTCTCAAAGATTCGGTGGTTTTGCTGGAGCAGGTGCGCACCCTTGACAAGCACCGCCTGAAAGAGAAAATGGGTCGCCTGGACAACGGCTCCATGAATCGTGTCAATCAGGCCCTTTCCATCAGCTTCGGTCTGCCTACATAGGCAGACAGTTCAGGAAGTCCGGCAGCAAACCGCAATCAGAAAAGAAAACGGCGGCGAGTAGTGTGTTGCTACTCGCCGTTGATTTTTTTCTTGCAGTTTCCCAACCGGTGCCTTATAATAGAAAAGGATTTGCGGGTATGGCGGAATTGGCAGACGCGCCAGATTTAGGTTCTGGTGGTATCCCCGTGCAGGTTCAAGTCCTGTTACCCGCACCAAACACACAGGCCTCACCCTCCGGGTGGGGCTTTTGTGTTTGGCGGGTGGACTTGAACCTGCATTTCAATAAGAGAAGTTTCCC
>JAFLRP010000072.1 GCA_022511515.1 Acutalibacter sp. | reverse complement strand
GTAATACACGGTTTCCCCGTCGTACCAGCCGTAGTTGGGCAGGGGGATCACCCCGCCTTCGTCGCCGAACATATCGTCTCCGATGTAATATTTGCGGTCGGCCGGCAGGGCAAAGAGATTATTGAGGGTGGGAACAAGGTCCACAGTGGCGCAGACTTTCTCCACCTTTCGGGCGGAAAGCCCGCCGCCATAGAGAATGCAGGGGGTGCGGTACAAAGAAACGCCGTCGCCCGGCACGCCCTTGATTTTCAGCAGAAACTCCCGGTCGCTCATGTATTTTCCGTAGTGGTCGGCATAGAGCAGCAGAACCGTGTCCTCCAGCTTGCCGTCCCGGGCCAGCCTGTCCACCAGCTCGCCGATAAATTGATCGGTCTCCATGGCGTGGGCCACGGCCTCCGTGTATTCCGCCATATTTTCCGGACTTCCTGTCAAGCCGGAACGCTTTACAGCCTCCTGCGCTTCCGCCAAATGCGCCGTGGTCAGTTCCCCCATCTCGCCGTTGTACGGCCCGTGGCCGGAGTAGGTGATGATATAGGAGAAGAATTTCCCATCGGGCACGATTTGCTCGTACCCGTTCATGAGCTGGGAATCCAGTTGATAATTCTCCATGCCCAGATCGGGATAGAAGTGGTAGGCTTCAAAGCCCAAATTGGGATGGACCGTGCCCCGGCTGTAAATGGTAGGGCTGGCGGAATGGAAGGAATTGGACACATACCCCAGCTCCTCAAATTGATTGGCCAGCGCCAGGGGAAAGGCGTTGGTGGAATAGGCAGAGCTGGAAAGCCCGGAAACCGCCGGGATCAGCCCGGTCTGGGAGACGATCTCCGTGGTAAAGGTGGCGGCGGACAGGTACACCGGGGAGTAGAAATTGGTAAACTCGATCCCGTCTCTGCGCAGAGCGTACAGATTGGGCATGTAGTCCTCCGTCACCAGCCAGGTGTCGATGGATTCCAACATGATCATGATGAGATTTTTGTCCTTGAGGGCGGCGGTCATCTCGTTTGTGCCGCTGATCTCCCGGCTCCGCCGTTCATAGAATTCGTCCAGCTTTTCCGCGCTCTGGTGATCTCCCTCCAGTCCGGCAGAGACCACAAAATTCCGGAAGGTGTACTGATACAGCCCGGTCATAAACAGGCAGCGGTTGGAATCGGTAAATTCCTTGTAGGCAACGTACTCGCCGTCCGCTACGGGGTCATAGGTGGTGCCCCACCACATATTGTCCGCTTTGGGTAAAGAGGCGCTATGGGCGCAAACGATGGCGGCGACGGCCGCGGCGGAAGCCGCAACGGACAAAATCAGCCGCAGGGAATAGCGCAATTTCGGCTTTTCGGGCTTTTTTGCGAGAAGGATCGCCAAAACCATCAACAGGACCGACAGGAAAATGCAAAGGTAAAAGGCTTTCCGCAAATTCAAATAGGACCAACTGAAAAATTTTGCGCCGTCCCCGGCAAAATTCATATCGGAGAAGGAAAACATTTTCCCCACCAGCCGAAAAATCACACCGTGGAGAACGGCCAGCAGCGCGAAGAGGACTCCCAGTACTCCCATGGCGATGCGTCTGCCCAATGCGGGGAGGAGGGAGATCAGCGCCGTCAGCAGCAGGGCCCAGGCGGCGGTGAACAGCATGGGCTTCCAGGCAAGAAAGCGGGTATTTCCGGCGAACCGATAGAAAAACCGGAGGGTAAAATCCAGCGATATCAGGCTGAAAAAGCACAGGGGCAGACTGAGAAACGACAGCTTGTCCCGCCATTTTTTGAACCATTCCATGGGAATTCCCCCCTTTCCGAATCATTATCTGCCCCTATTTTATCATTATCTTTCCAAAAAGAAAAGGGGAAAGAGGGAACAATGGCAAAAAGTATGCGGGCCCGCTGCTTCGCCGGTTTCAAAAAAAGCCCGCCCATCACGTGTGGGCGGACTAGTCAATAAAACGAACGATGTCATTGGGCTTACACTTCAATATCGCGCACAGCTTTTCCAGAGAAAGCAGGGTGATATTTTTATTCTTTTTCAGCCAGTCCAGGGTGCGGCGGTCGATCCCGGCCTGGATGAGAGCGTACTGGGACACGCCCTTTTTCCGCATTGTCTCCCATAAGGGGCTGTAATCCAGCACAATTTTTCCCCCTTGTGCCATTTTTTCCATCTTTTTCCAATTTTATTATAAGGGGCCGAAGGGGAAAGGTATATTGTCCACATATGCGCAATATATTATGTTTTCTTATTCATACCAAAAAATTTTTAAAAAGCCAGAAAATACCTATTGATTTTTTGTACAGAACGCAGTACAATGATAAAACCAATGATAGGTTCTTAGGCTGGGTTTCCATAAAATTATGTAAACTTAAAGCCTGCCAAAAACCCCATTGGAAGCGGACTA
>JAFLRP010000071.1 GCA_022511515.1 Acutalibacter sp. | reverse complement strand
AAAAAAACACTCCCTTTTTTACTCGAGAAGCCAGTATCCAAAAGGCGGAACCCAGCAGCCCGACCTCGATTCACTGCCACACTATGCCATGTTGCATTATGCCATAAATAGGCAAGAGAATCAACCTTTTTCTTTTGTAGAGCAGGTGCTTTCCGATACTTGTTGCAGATTGGAATAACTTGCGGTATACTTGTAAAAAGAAACAATTTTTTGGAAAAGAGGAGTTTTCATGAAAATCGTGATTTTGGACGGCGGCACCACCAATCCCGGCGACGTTTCCTGGGAGCCCATCGCCGCTTTGGGGGACCTGACCGTGTACGACAGCACCCCGCCGGAACTGGTCATTCCCCGCGCCCAGGATGCGGAGGCGCTGATCATCAACCGCATTGCCCTCACAAAAGAAACGCTGGCGCAGCTTCCCAAGCTTCGCTTTATCGGTATGCTGGCCACGGGCTACAACACCGTAGACACTGCGGCGGCCCGGGAATTGGGCGTTCCGGTGTGCAACGTGCCCCTCTACTGCGTGGAAATGGTGGCACAGCAAGCCTTTACGCTGCTTTTGTCCCTGTGCGGCAATGTCCACCGCTACAGTGAGACGGTGCGGGCGGGCAAATGGCAGGAAGCGGTGGCCATGAATTATCAGGGATATCCCCTCTTTGAACTGTACGGAAAAACCCTGGGCATCGTGGGCTATGGCAGCATCGGCAAATGTGTGGCGCAGCTTGGACTGACCCTCGGCATGAAGGTCCTCTTATACAGCCGCACCAAGAAGGATGCACCTGAGGGCTGCCGCTGGGTGGATCTGGAAACTTTGTTTGCGGAAAGCGACGTGGTAAGCCTCCACTGTCCCTTGAACGAACAGACTGCCGGGCTGGTAAATGAACGCCTGCTTTCCCTGATGAAACCCACTTCTTTTCTGATCAACACCTCCCGGGGCGGCGTGGTGGACAGCCGTGCTCTGGCATCTGCCCTGAACAGCGGAAAGCTGGCAGGAGCCGGCGTAGACGTGATGGCACAGGAGCCTCCCGCGGCGGACGACCCCCTGCTGACGGCAAAGAATTGCGTGATCTCCCCCCATATCGCCTGGGCGTCAAAAGAAGCGAGAGAACGGCTGATCCGCATTGTGGCGGACAATTTGCAAGCATTCCAAAACGGCAAGACTCAAAATGCGGTAAACTGACGAATTTGGCAGAAAAAAAGACTAAAGCGGACCGAGCGTTCGGTCCGCTTTAGTCTTTTTGGGGAGGAGTTTTCTTGAAAATCGTAGCTTTCGCCACAACACTTGTAATCGTTATTGTGGTTTAATTATAGACCTCTCTTGCGGGAAAGTCAAGGAAACTGAGGAGAATCTACATTTTACATAATTCTTTTGTTCGCGCGAAAAACAAAATTATCAAAAATAGTACAAACGAGCAGGGATAAAGCCCCAAAAACTCCAGGAAATGGCGGTGCTCTGCGGATTTTTTGGTATTCCTGCCGGTTTGTGGAAAATACACAGGAGGTTCTCATAGAGAACCTCCTGCTGCTTGTTCCAATCAATTTTCGCTGCTCGTTTTCAGAACGTTTTTGCAGTAATTTTCCAATTCCTCCCGGGTGGTCATATTGACGCCGCTTTCCACCAGCTGCTCCTGCAGCAATTCCGGGAGAGAATTGAAGTACTCCAAAGCATCGGGTTCCAATTTTTCCTTCTGCATATCCATAACTTCCTTTCAAAGAGAAATGATACAGGAAGTATTCCCCACCGCAGCCGAAATATTCTTTACCCTTTGACCTTTCCGGCAAAGTCTTCCCCGAAAGCTCTGCACTGTTCCAATTCTTCCTCGCTGGGCTTGAAACGCAGGCGCAGGCCGTCGCTGACTTTCATCTTCAGTTGCTGCAAGCGCTGGGTCAGGTTGGGGACCGCCTCTCCCGTCCAGCCGTACGAGCCGAAAGCCGCCGCCTGCTTGCCGCCGTGAACGATGGGCAGCATGGAAGTAGTCAAGTCGTAGATGGGCTTTAGGGCGTCGCCCAGAATGGTGGGCGAGCCCAACAGAATGCCGTCGGCGTAGAGCAGGTCGTCGGAAAGCTTTTCGCAGTTATCGGTGACAAGATCGTAAGTGCGCACCGCGATCCCCTGGGCAGAGATGGCGTCGGCAATGGTCTTTGCCATGGCTGCCGTGTACCCATAGGCGCTGACATAGGCGATGATCACCGTCTTGTTTTCATTGGGATTTTCCACCTTGCTCCACGCCCGGTAGGTCTCAAACAGCTCTTTCAGTCCCGTGTCGTGGACAGGACCGTGACCGGGACAGATCATGTCGATGTCCAATGTTTCCACGCGGTCCAGGGCCTTATTCATGAAGGACTTAAAGGGCCCCAAAATGTTGTCGAAATAGTA
>JAFLRP010000070.1 GCA_022511515.1 Acutalibacter sp. | reverse complement strand
TTCAAGCCGGATCACATCGGGATACTGCCTTCGACGCTCCCGTTGACGACATAGTAAGCCGTTTTCTGCTCGGGCACCAGATAGATTTTGAGCTCGGTAATCAGCGTTCTCTTATGGCTTGCCTTAAAATCAGCCCTCGCGGCTTCCGCCAGCGCGTCGAGATTCGCGTCCTGACCCTGGAACTGCAGAATGAACTCCGGCTTCATATTGGCAGCCGCCGCCTTATTTGCGTCACGGACTTTTTTCGCCGCGGCTTTTTCCTCCTCGGTCATGGGCTTGCGGCCGGGTTTCTTTGCTCCGGAGGCCTTAGGCGCTTTCGCTTTTTTCACGTCCGCCTTTGCGGCGGTTTTCTTCGCGGAGGCCTTTGCGCCTTTCTTTTCAGACGCCGCAGACGCTTTTTCCGTCTCCGGCACAGCGGGAGTTTCAACGGCCGCGGGAGCTGCATTCTCAACTTTCGCCTCGACCGCGGCTTTCCCAACATTCACCTCGACTGCCGGCTCCGCAGCCGCCGTCTTGGCAACCGTTTCAGACAAATTTGTCACGACAGCCCCGGCCTCTTTCTTTTCAACTGCCGCAGCCGCCTTGTTCCTCTTTGCCTTTTTAGCAGTCTTTGCGTTTGCTTTGTTCTTGCCCTTGGCCATTAGAATCTCCTCCTTATTATTGCGATAACTATATTGTAACGCGATAAAGAAAATATAGCAAGTCTATTTTTAAAAGCCGTACCAATAGACAAAGTATTCAGATTTACGCGTCAAAAATGTTGCTGACAAGGCAGAAAATCGCAGGAATACTTTGTGTATTTCAAGATTTTTTAACGCAGTCAGCGGCATTTTGGGCCGCAAAGATGAGTGCTGGGGTTATTGGTACGGCTTCTTAGGTCATTATTTCTCCCAAAGACCCGACTTAGTCATTTTGAACCGGCGGCAGCGGATCTCCCTCACCCGCGGAGCTTTTGGCAATACTGGGTGCAGAGCTTATCCGTACACTCCGAGCAGCGGAGCGCCACATTGGAATACTCCCAAAAGCGCTCCGGATACAGCAGGACGCACAACTCCCAAATAAGCCAAACCACAAACGCCATAAGCAGCAGAGAGCGGGAGTAAAAGCCTTTGATAAAAATCATGGGCGTAAACATCATCAGATGATCCCAGTTAAAGATCCGGCAAGTGGTACAGCAGCGGTTTTTTAAAATCAGCCGGAAGGGACACCAGATCAGAACGCAGATGAGATCGCATACGTAAAAGGTCACGCTGATTAAAAAGAGGACGGCGTTGCTGAGAATTCCATTGTAATAGAGAATCCCGATCACGGTCAGCAGAGCAATCCATAAAAGCATCACATGATATGCCGCCTTGGTGGTGGAGACGACATACTGCCGCAGAGCCTGATAATTGATCTTCTCCCGTATGGGCCGAAACCGCTGACGAAAGAGCTTTTGAGACCCGAGCGGCACTTTCCCCCTGACCGGCACAAGCTGCGCAATCATATCGCACACCCACACGGCCCACAGCAGGTGGAGAACGGAAAAGCGGCTGAAAAAGTTCCCGCTTTCCAAAAGCTCAAACTCCCCGGGGCGAAGGACAAAGAGCAGCACGCACAAAATAAAAACCACACAGCGCGCGACCAATCTTATGATGTACGCTTTTCTGATGGAAGTCATGGGGATCACCTCGCTGTGCCGGCAAATTTATCCTCTGTCAAGCGTATCATAACGCGGAGATAAAAGCAAGGGCGCAGCAAACGGAAAACGATATAATTATTATATTACTATATCACGAATCCGGCGACATGCAATTATTTTTTAGAAGCCGTACCAATAGGCAAAGTGCGCAGATGGGCGAGCCAAAAATGCCGATGACAAGGCGAAAAATTGCAGGAATACTTTGTGTATTTCAAGATTTTTTAACGAAGTCAGCGGTATTTTGAGCCGCAAAGATGCGTGCTGGGGTTATTGGTACGGCTTCTTAGGTTGTTTATTTGGAAAACATGCGAAGTTAGAGAACAGCTCCGGCAAGTGATCCTCACTTGCCGGAGCTGCCGCGCGACAATCTGTTTTGACCGCTTTCCTTATTCAACGCCCAAAACCTGATAGCCCTGAGCAACGACCGCGTCCTTGAGCGCTTCGTCGCTGACGCCGTTAGCGGTAACGACGGCGGTGCCGGAGACGTGACTGACATCGGCGCTCTCAACGCCGTCGATAGCCTCCAAAGCCTTCTTCACGGTGGCTTCGCAGTGGGCGCACATCATGCCTTCGATTTTCAGGGTCTTGTTCATTTCCTTTTCCTCCTTGACCGTTTGATTTTCATTCTTATTGATGACGGGTTTATTTATGACGGGCTTGGCCCGGTCATGACTGGGGTCGTGTACCTTGCAGAGATTGAGCCGAAGGGCGTTCG
>JAFLRP010000069.1 GCA_022511515.1 Acutalibacter sp. | reverse complement strand
TATGAGAAAATCTTGCGCGATCAAATCAGGCGCTGTGCAGAGGATCAACTACCACGGGTGAGTTCTCATACATCACACACGGATCAAAGTCAATACACTGCGTTGCGTCTCTCGTACCGGTCACATCCCAAGCGACCGCGCCGTTCATCACGGTAAGCCGCTCGCGGAAAAATTTTTCGTCGGAAAGTCTCGCAAAAACGCCGCCCTTTTCAATATACGGCCTCATATTCGCCTGCCTGACAGAACCGTCGCTGAAATAGGCGTAAACCGTGAAATCTTCGCCGGGGATTACCTGCACCACGCTTGCCAAATAGTCCATCGTCTCTCCTTTCACATCAGCGGCTCGATCTTCTTGAGAGGCTGTGCCGAACACGCCAACTCCCAGTTTTGCATCAGTTCGTCCTGATGCATTTCAGCCCACGCCAAAACATACTTGAGCTGTCGGCTCGGAAGCGCGCCGCCAATCACATATCCGCCTTGGATATCGACCAATGCCTTATTCCCCGCATAGTCCGCATGGAAATGCGGGGGATTATGATCATCGTAGTACATTGTGATCCGAATCCCGCCAAACATCGAAATTTCAGGCATTCTGCACCTCCAAATCTCATTGAGAAGTTGTACCAATAGGCTAAAGCCTTTTTAGCAAGGTATGAAAAGCAGCGATAATACAAACAGCCTGGGCAGAGCAAACGGATATCTCATAATCTTTGGAAAGTCTGCGGGAATTGTTGAGCCAAGCCAGAGAACGTTCAACAATCCATCGTTTGGGTAAAAGTTCCCACTCGGGCTTAATGCGTGCTGAAATATCAACCCCAACACCCAGTTCGCGGGGAACATCCCGCTCAAAGGTTTTGCGGTATCCTGCATCGGCACAGAACCGTTGAATGGATGGATACTTCTCGAAGGCATCTCTCGCTGCCAGACTACCTGACTTTGTATCATGTATATTGGCGGCATGAACCACTACCGCCAGAAGATTTCCCATGGTATCTACTACGATGTGCCGTTTGCGCCCTTTTGTTTTTTCCCTCCGTCAATCCCGCGTTCTTCCGCGGCTGAGGTGGTTTTACGCTCTGCGAGTCAATGATTGTGTAGCTGGGGTCTGCGTTTCGTCCCGCATCCGTCCGTACCCGCTCCACCAGTGCCGCGCGGATCTTTTCCCAAAGTCCGCTTCGGATTGCGCCATAATAAAAATTGGCCACTGTTGTATATGGCGCAAAGTCGTGGGGCAAATTTCGCCATTTGCAGCCGTTATCCACAAAGTACGGCACCGCATTCACCAGTTCACGCTTTTCCCACTTGCTCCTGCTTCCTGCCGGTGGAAACAGCGGCTCTATGATAGACCATTGGCTGTCACTTAAATCACTCGCATACCTGCGCCGTTCATTTTTCTGTATCATGCCCCCATTATACTACCTTTTTACCTATTGGTACAGCTTCTGACAGCAGTATACCGCAGTCCCGCTCGTGATTTCTGCTGTCAGTATAACTCATTGAGAGCGGAAATACAACTGTTCTGTGAAAGGCATCGCCGATAGCACCCTGTCATGCGAAAGAGATTTCCAACTGTAAACAAGGATGCCTCACTCTGTCCCGATTCCACCCTGTCGCGCCGTTGTTGGCGATTTGTGGCCTCGTTCGAAGGTGGGTAGGGAGGACACCACCCCCACCTTTAGCGGAGCGGTTCTCAGTCCTGTTTCCTCGCCTATAAATTCTCCCCGCTCCAGAACGCGTTTTTGAGGCCAAAATCCCTCCTCCAAAAGGGGGTTCGAGCTCCTGCTCGAGGTCGGGTAGGGTAATGATACCACCCCGGTCAACGAGGTCTTGAACCCCGCTTCGGAAGCCCCTTTTCGGAGCAAAAATGCGCTGCTAAGAGCAGCACGGCGACGCTTGCCGTCCTGCGCCGTCTCGGGACGTCTGCGAAAGAGGCTCACGCGTTTAGCGCGTGGCAAGTTTCGCCTTAGTGGTACGGTTTGGGCCTCTCGGCCCAAACCGCCCACTTCGGCAGATGCGGGCGAGACCCGCACCCCTGTCCGCAAATAGGGCAGAGGGAAAAAGTGATTCTCCGGCACACAGCCCCCTCTCCCCACCGGAGACGGAGTCGTTTCCGAGACAAATCCGAGGGCGCACAGCTCCCGAAAAAGTTGCGTTTTCGCCCTACCGATTCCGGTTCGATTTGTGTACAGGATAAAGGGAGGTGGTCGGCGGAGGAGATAAGATTTTCTTCAAAAGAATCGGGAGAGATCCAGCCGAGCGCGGAATGAGGGCGCACGGTGTTATAAAAGGTCTCGATGTAGGCGAACACGTCGGCCTGCGCCTTAACGCGAGTGGAGTAGTGCGCGAGGTGAATCAATTCGCACTTTAGACAACTGAAGAAATTTTCGGCCACGGCGTTGTC
>JAFLRP010000068.1 GCA_022511515.1 Acutalibacter sp. | reverse complement strand
CTTGTCCAGCTCAGGGCAGGCAAAGTTTTTGGGGAGGATATCTTTTAGTTTTTTGTTCTCCTTCTCGATGCTTCGCATAGCCTCGTCGATCACCGCGCCGATCTCCGGCGTGTGTGCCGCAGCGGAGATCATGAGCCACCGGGCATTCTCCAGTACAAAGAAGATATTCTCGGACGTGTACTCGTCGATGTCTTCTTCAAAACCGTAGCCTCGGCCACCAGTTCGTTGTACCTTGCCTCGAAGCGATCAGAGATGTACTTCAGAAAAGTCAGGCCAAGCACGACGGACTTTTACTTCGAAGCATCCATGTTGCCGCCACGGGCACAGGCCGCATCCCAGATTTGTTTTTCATAGCCGGCATTGTTTGTATTTGTCTCGGCCATATCATTTTCTCCCCTGGTGCAATTTAGTGTCTTTATTATACAGAGAAGGGCGGCGAAAAGCAACCGGGAACGTCACCATTCCTGGCCATGCTCTTTTGTATGATGCCGTTTATCCTTCTGCGCGTATGGTTGCTGGAGTTTTTGGTGGATGGAAACAGGCTCCGAAGTCTCATCCAGCAAATCGGCTGTATCCTTCCGGCTCTGCATCAACATCTTGGAATCAAATCTCTGTTCATAGGTGGCTCGGAGCTGTCGGAGCGTCTCGCATTCTTTATCAGGCCGAATAGCCTGACGAGCCACATCCTGTTCCGCAGCATCCATATCAGTCACTTGCTGCTGTAACTCGGCATACTGTGCCAGTGCCGTCTCCAATTCATCAGTATACTTCGTCTCCTGCTGGTCCAATTTTTCCAGAGAAGATTCCATAGAAGTGACACGACGTTTAACCTCGACCATACCGTGATCGTCCGTACAATCGAGCTGATTGAGCAGCAAAGTCTTCTCACTTTTCAAGTCCTCAATATCCGCAGTCAAAACTGCAATCCTTTGGGCTAACTCCCGATGCTGGAACACCTGAATAGCTAGGACGGCTTTCTTTTCCTCCAGCAATGTCCAGCGCTCCCGAATCTTGGATTTGAGCTGCTTGGCTACATTCTCATACCGTTTGATGTCTGACCGAACAAGTTGGAGTGTATTGGTAATTTGAGTTTTTCCAGACTTAATATGCAAAAGCTGATACTGGAAGATAATCATCTTCTGGCGCACAGTTTCCATAACCTCGGCAATAGCTGGAATGGTATTCTTTACCGTATTTATCAATTTCTTGATAAGCGATTTCAGCTTCCGCAACAGGGCATTATCTGCTGTAATCTGCCGGTTTAACTCACAGCGGTCAGACACGATGCCTTTCTGTTCTAAGGCACGAGCAGTCACGCCTTCATGAATGGAAGGCTGTTCATCCAGACCGCGATTGGCATGACTGCGGTGATCAATGCGCTCATCTCTGCCAGATTGCTCTAAATAGCTGTTGACCGTCTCAGCCCATGTTTCCCGCCAGAGAACAAGCTGCTCCTTGCTGTTCCAACGTGCGGAGATAGGATTTTGTCTGCCGTATTTTGTGCTTTTGGGGTACTTGGAAATACGCTCATAGCCTTGTGCCTCGGCCTGAGAAGGTGGCATATAGACTTTCTCTCTGTCAACCTTATACTGATATTGCTTCTCCCATCCCTCGGTCTGCGCGGTTTTGAACTCTGACGCAGTAAACCCCCGTTCCTCACCATCGCGGACACACAGATATTCTTTCTCAGTCTTATGCTGCCATTTGCCGTCTTTGGTCAGAGGCCGCACGGTCAGCATGATATGAGCGTGAGGATTGTGACCGTCCGTGTCATGGATGCAAACATCGGCGCACATCCCGTCTGCAACAAAATTGGCTTGGATAAACTCGGTCAGCAGATCAATCCATCTATTCCTGTCCAATTCAACTGGCAACGCCACTACAAACTCCCGGGCAAGGCGGCTGTCTTTCGTTTTCTCCGCTTCCTCCACAGCGTTCCATAGAGTTTCCCGGTCTGTCCACTCCGCCGGGGCCATGTCTGGCAGAAAGACTTGTTGCCAGACGAGTCCCTGTTTCCGGGTGTAGTCATGTTGAACACCGTCATAGTCGTTATACATCCGGGAACAGCTTTATAAGCTGATGCCGCCACAGCGGAACGGCCCGTCCCCCGGCTAATAACCTTTGCCTCCAAATGATAAATCGCCAGTTTTGATTACCTCCGTCCCTCGTCTCCTGCCTCTCGTCCTTCGTCCCCCGTAAACTGCGAAAAGCTGCCGGCGGCGGGTTTTCGCAGGCAACAAGCGATGACACGGGAGTGGCTTTGCCTGTTGCGCCGTCGATGCCGGAAGGCATCGGCGGGCGCTTTCCGCAGAAAGCGCAATCCCCCTCGGAGAGCGCACGAGCCCGACCAACGGGAGGGATACCACCACCCGCTTGCGGGTGGTGAGTAAGTGCGCCCTTCGGGCC
>JAFLRP010000067.1 GCA_022511515.1 Acutalibacter sp. | reverse complement strand
TTACCCGGCCCAACGTGGCCGACAGAATGGCATTGACGTGGCCTCACAGCCCGCTGCCACGTCAACGCCGGATTAACTTTGATAAACGATGAAAGGAGAGCCTATGACCAACGACCCCAGCATGACGATCACCAGCACTACCCCCGCCCCGGAGGGGGCCGACAGCACCAGCAGAGAGGGCAACACCATCCCCCTGCCCGTGACAGAGAGCGGCAATACCCCACCCGCCCCGGACGCATCACAGCCCGCTATGGTGCAGAGAATCGGCAACACCACCTATGAGGTGTCGTTCCATTTCAGCACCACCAGCCAGGAAACCATGAGCGACAAAATCAACCGCCTTATCCGCCGTGATCTGGACGCCAGCTAATTTTTTCGGGATTTCCGCACACTCTCCTTGACAAACCGAGCGAAAAAGGCACAGTGGTCGAGGAATGTGGTAAAATGCTCCAGCGTGGTGGATATGAGATTAAAATACTGAATACCATCAATTTTAAGCAATCTATGAGGTATAATCCGTTCAAATATATCTACTGCGAGAACGACATTCTGAAGCTGGTAAGCTGCATTATGGAGAACACGAAAGGCGAGGACAGCAAGGGCGGCGAAGATTTTTGGGCGAAGGCCGAAGCCCTGTATTATCAGGCATTGATCGCCTATATTTGGTATGAGGCCCCGGAGGAAGAAATGAACATGACCACCCTGCTGGATATGCTCAATGCCTCTGAGGTCCGGGAGGAAGATGAGTCATTTAAGAATGCCGTGGACCTCATGTTTGAACAGCTTGAACAGCGGGACCCGGAGCACTTTGCCGTCCGTCAGTACCGAAAATACAAGTTAGCGGCGGGAGTTGTATGCTCTAAATGACTTATTTATCAGGCAATACCTGGGCATGATAAATGAGTGAATTAGGGCATACAGCTTTTTTACGGGAAAGGAGTTGAAAAATGAGTAAAATTAAGATAACGCCCCTATATGAACGCCTAAGCCGTGACGACGAGCTACAAAATGAGAGCAACAGCATAACCCATCAAAAAATGATGTTGGAGGACTTCGCCCGGAGGAATAACCTGCCCAACCCGACCCACTTCACGGATGATGGGATCAGCGGCACCCGTTTCGACCGCCCCGGCTTTGTGGCTATGATGGCCGAGGTGGAGGCCGGGAATGTCGGCTGTATCGTTGTCAAGGACATGAGCCGGTTGGGGCGTGACTATCTCAAAGTCGGTCAGATCATGGAGATACTCCGTCAGAAGGGTGTGCGCCTCATTGCCATCAATGACAGCGTGGACAGCTTCAAGGGTGACGATGATTTTACCCCGTTCCGCAACATCATGAAGAACAAGTATTGTTTGGGAGGGGTATCGGCCAAAACCCTCAGAATCAATGAAGCGGCCTGACGCTGCCGCATACGCTTTCACTCGACAAGACCAACAAAGCGATAGAAAACTTTTATGTCCTGCTGCCGTTGGCCGTCTACAACGGTGCGCTCACCGATTTCAATGTGGTCAATCAGTTCGTCGATAACGGCCCGGTCAAGTTCCTGCAAATCCAGATATTTTCGGATAATCGCCGTCCAGTTGTGGATGGCGGCGGTCTCCCGCTGTGCCTTGTCTACCTCGGACAGAAGCGCGTCCAGGCGTTCCGCCTTGGCAAGCCGCTCTTGTTCGTTTTTTTGCGCCAGCACCGTGAAGGTGTCATTACTGACCACTCCGGCGTACTTGTCCTCATAGAGCTTGGCGGTCATGGCCTCCAGCTCCTGCTCCCTGCGGCGCAGCCTGCTGATCTCCTGCTGGGCGTCGGATAAACGCTGTTCATCATAGTGGGTGAGATTCTGTTTCAGCTTTTCCACCACAGCATCCTCGTCCAGTGTCACAGCCTGGGCGTGGGCCTTGATCTCAGCGGTCACGATCTGCGTCAGCGTCTGCTCGTAAATCCTGTGCCATGAACATATGCTCCGCCCCGATTTGCCATAGGTCGAGCAATAGTAAGAAACATATCGCTTGCTGGTGCCATTTCTCTGCCGCTGGGTCTCGGCATTGGAATTTAAGGAACCCTTGCAATCAGCGCACACCAGCTTGCCGGTAAACAGCTTTGGGGTAGGCTCCCGCCTGCCCTCAGAACGGCGTTTTGCCGCTGCGTTGATTTCCTGCACAGTGTTCCATTCATCCACGGTAACGATGGCCTCATGCGCTGCCTCACGGCGAATCCATACGGTCTCCGGCTTGTCGATCCGCGTGTGATCTTTGTAGGAACGGGTGCCGAAGCGGTTCATCAGGACGGTTCCGCAGTAAAATTCATTGTGCAGAATTGTTTTTATCGTGGCGTAGGTCCAGAGCTGGGCTGCTTTACAGCTATTTTTGCCATTGGTCTGGCTCCAATAGATACGGGGGGAGGTAACACCCTCCCGGTTGAGCGCGGCGGCGATCTGCGCGTAGGCCGTACCTGCCAGCCGCATATCGTATATCCGCCGCACAATACCAGCG
>JAFLRP010000066.1 GCA_022511515.1 Acutalibacter sp. | reverse complement strand
GCCATATCCTCAATGGCGATCCGGATGTCGACAGTCTCGGTCTTGCCCGGCTCCAGCAGGCCGGTCTTGGCGAAACCTCCCAGAACAACCTCGCTCTTTTCGATACCACCTTCGGTATATGGAGCGGAATAGTAGAGCTCTACGACTTCCTTGCCCGCAACGGAGCCAGTGTTCTTCACGGTCACAGTCGCGGTCACAGTAGTCCCGTCAAAGTTTACTCGATCCAAGGTCTGGGTGAAGTTTGTGTAACTCAGGCCGTAGCCGAAGGGGAACTGTACAGTTTTGTCATAATCGATGAAACCGTCCGCCGCCGCAGTTTCATAGAAGCGGTAGCCCACATAGATACCCTCGTTGTACTTCACATAGTGGTAAACGTCCGCACCGGAGATGGAGTCGCCGGACATCCCTGTGTCATTGACATAAGAAGTATTGGTGTAATCATAAGCGCCAAAGCTGTAATAAGTAGGATTGCTCTCCACTTCATAAGCAAAGGTGTCCGTGGTCTTGCCGGAGGGATTCACCTCACCACAGAGGATCTTGCCCAGGGCGATGGTGCCCACGGAGCCATAGCACTCCGACCACACGGCCGCGTCAACGTTCTCATGCTCCAGGAATCCAAGTTCCATGGCGTTGGTGGAGTTCAGCACGACTACCACAGTACCAAAGTTCTCCTCCAGCATGGCAAGCATACTTTCCTCGGCCGCGTTGAGCTCCAGATAATGCTTGCCGGCTTCGCCACCGTAGTATGCCGAGGTATCCATGGGCAAATCGTCACCCTCGCCGCCCACGCGGGAGATCACATACACCGCGATATCGGAAAAGTCTTTAGCTCCTGCAATGAGGGCATCAGAAAGGTCACTGGCGGGATTCTCATACAGACCGAAATCTGTTCCGACGAGTCCCATATTTACGGCCTCTTTCGCGTTCTCGGCATAGAACGAAACAAGATCCTCATTGAGCTGCAGACCGGCTGTGCGAAGTCCATCATATAGGTTGGTATAGTTTGTGCCGCCCGCTCCGGAACCGGTTCCGCCGAAAGTAGAATAATAGCTGCCCCGTCCGAACACATTGATCTTTGCCCCGCTGTTCAGCGGCAGCGTGTTGTTTTTGTTCGTCAGCAGGACGATGCCTTCCTCAGCTTCCTGTAAGGTGATGGCCTTTGCTTCCTCGGTAATGCTATCCGCGGTCGCACCCGTTGGCGCTTTTGTGAACACAATGTTGTCCACCAAGCCAAAATAGTCCCGGAAAGACGATGCAACCACACTGATTATCAGTACGATCACCAGAAGGATACTGACCACTGAGAACCCAATCCAGTTGGGCCGTTTGATCTTCTTGCCGTCGTACATCCGGAACTTTTTGTTTTTCCGTTCTTCCTTAGTCATATCTCATTTGCCTCCATTCAGTATATGCGGTTGCTCTAAAGAGGCTGTCCGGCAAAGCATTGAGGCTGTCCGCAAAAATTTTTTCAAATTTTTTCGATAACCCCCTTGTCGATAGGCCCCCTAACTGGCCTATAAGGTGAGGGGCATCACGCTCCATCACAGAGAGGGACAAGCAGTTTCACGCTGCCTGTCCCTCTCGCCATTTTAAGGAGGTCACTATGGCAATTATCAACCTAAGACGCTACTATCCCCACTACCCCAAAGACAAGTTCATTGACGTGTCGGACGAGGTAGCCGCTGTTCTGGACGAAGGGAAACGCATTGAGCGGCGGCAAGACAAAAAGCAAACCTATTACCATGTCTATTCCATCGACCAAACCCCCGCCATCGAGAATCACGCTATGTTTCTGGTACTTTCTCCGGAGGAATTGATGATCCGGGCGGAGGACGAAGCCGCCGCTGATCTGATGCTGGAGCGCTTAGCTGACGCCATGCTGCTTCTGTCCCCCACCCAGGCACGGCGTCTCCATGCCCGGTATGCGCTGAAAATGAAGTTCCGAGAGATTGCGGCGGACGAGGGCGTGAGCGGGAGCTGTGCCGCCGATTCCGTCAACAGCGCCGTCAGACGGTTGCAAAAATTCTTCCAGAAAAACGGCTGGATACCAAAGGAGGCGTGATAGCGCATGGGCAGGTCAATAGCTGAACATAAGGCTAAACTCAATCAGGATAAAGCCAGAGCTGAAAGGGAGATTTATCAGCTCCAAAACAAGCAGAAGATTTTGCTGAACCGCATCCGTAGCGAGGAACGCCGCGCCCGGAATCACCGTTTGATTCAACACGGCTTGATTTTGGAGGGCGTGTTTCCTGCCACCATCAACACGGACGGCGAGGCGGTCAAGGCATTTCTGATTGCCCTTTCCCGCCTGCCGGGGGCTCAGGAATTGGAGGAAAAAACGCTGAACGGTGAGACTACGGAATAGGTCACTTGGGACAAGTGCGCACTTATACACCGTTCCGGTGCCGTGCGCCCTGCCGGGGGCATTGCGCTCTCCGAGCGCGATGGGGGCTGCCGCCCCCAAACCCCTGCCCCATTCTGCCGAGGGGAG
>JAFLRP010000065.1 GCA_022511515.1 Acutalibacter sp. | reverse complement strand
GTCTGCGACCTTGACTTCGAGCAGGCATTTACTCTACTGCGCCCGGGTGGGCGGCATCAGCGGCGGCACGGTAGCGGGCGTGACTGCCGGGGCCATTCAAGGGCTGTCCACCGCAGGACTATCCTATCTCTCCGGCGCGTACGGCCTGGGCGGACTCATGGCCGGGGTATTCTCCCCCATGGGCAAGGTGGCCGCCGCCGCGGCGTTTATCATCTCTCACGGTGTGGCGTCCCTGCAAACAGGCACGGGCAATTCCCAGATGCTCACCGGGGCAATCGAAGTGGCCGCCGCCACGATCATCTATATGATACTGCCCAGAAGCCAGCGGCTGACAGATCTGTTCGGCGTGCGGAAGGACACCCTCAGCGGCGGGGCTCTGCGGGACAATATCGTCATGCGATTGCGTCACGCCTCCGAGGCCCTTTCCAATGTGTATTCCTCCGTAGAGGAGATTTCCCAAAAACTGTCTGAAATCTGCGCTCCCAACCTGCAGGGCGTGTACAACCGCGCCACGGAGACCGTCTGCGCCGGATGCGCCATGAGCGCCATTTGCTGGCGAAAGCACAAAGAGCAGACGCTGGACAATTTCTCCCAGCTCTCCAAGGTCCTGAAGGAGCGGGGCAAGGCGGAGCTTTCCGATTTTACGCCGGAATTTTCTGAGCGCTGCAAGCGTCCCGGCGAGATGAAGGACGAAATCAACAAGAATTACGGGCGGTATCTGATGAAAGAGGCCGCTGAGCTCCGGGCTGCTCAGGTGCGGGAGGCCGCCGAGCAGCACTTCAAGACCACCGCCGGAATTTTGGAGGAAATGGCCGGGGAATTTTCCCTGTACCAGCATTTCGACGAGGAAGCCGCCCAGCGAGTGGAGGACATTCTGCTGGACAACGGGGTCATTCCCATCGAGGTCTGCTGCAGATTGGACAAGTTCGGGCGCATGACCGTGGAAGCTGAAATCCACCGGGAGCGCCAGAAGCGGCTGAACCGGGCGGTCTTTACCAAGGAGATTTCCGCCGCCTGCGGCAGGGTGTTCTCCCCGCCCTGCGTCAGCTCCCACGAGGAGACCTGCCGCATTCAGATGTGCCAGCGCCCCGCCTTTGACGTGGGCAGGGGATTTTCCCAGTACTGCGCCAAAAACGGCTCCTTTTGCGGGGACAGCACCAACGTGTTTTACGACGGCTGCGGCAGGCTCATCGCTGTGCTCAGCGACGGCATGGGCACCGGCGGCCGGGCCGCCGTGGACGGGGCCATGACCTCCGCCATGGCGGAAAGTCTTCTGAAAGCGGGCATCGGCTTTGACAGCATGCTGCAGACGGTGAACTCCGCCCTGATCGCCAAATCCGGGGACGAATCTCTGGCCACTTTGGACGTGACCTGCATTGATCTGTTTACCGGCAAGGCCGAATTCCGCAAGGCCGGGGCGGCCTGCACCGTGGTGCGCAGAGGGAAATATATCGACGTGATCGAGGCCTCCAGCGTGCCGGTGGGCATCATGCCCCAGGTGGAATTTGCCTGCTATGACCGGGAGCTTACTTCCGGCGATTTGGTGGTGATGGTCTCCGACGGCGTGATGGTTTCCGGCACGGAATGGCTCACGGACATGGTGCAGGATTGGGACGAAACGGAAAACCCCAACATGTTGGCCGAGCGCATCACCGAGGAAGCCCAAAAGCGCCGCAGCGACGGGCACGAGGACGATATTACCGCGCTGGTGCTGGTGGTGGAATAGTTCTGATATTATAATAAATTTAGGAAACGGTCACCCGGGAGGGTGGCCGTTACCGTTTACAGCCAACAAAGTCAATTCCTCAACGACTGCTAATTATGTATAAGCCGAATATCACCAAAGTCAAAAACCAATGATCGCAAAAAATATCCAATAAAATTTGACAAAACAACTCGTAACCCATGGAATCCATCATGACCGTTTTTCGTGGTCGCTCCCCTATTCTCCAAATTTTTATGTATTTGCAAGCTATGACTATCAACTATATCACGCTCTCTTTGTAAAATCAAGAGTAAGTTGCTAAAAATACATAGCAAACAGAGAGAGGAGTGAGTATATGAAGATAAGACTATCTAGGGAATATACTCTCAATACTCGCGCTCTTCGCTTGGCGAACCATATGACCCAAAATCAAGTGGTGGCACAAATGCAGTTATTGGGCGTTGATATATCCCGGGGCATGTACTCACAAATAGAATGCGGCATCTGCAATATAAAGGTTGAGGAGCTTTTGGCCTTGTGCAAGATATTTCACTGTGACCCCAACGACTTTTTTGAGGGTATCGAATTGAAGAATCCTTACGAGTAAAGCAACACAAAAAGGACGGGCAAATGCCCGTCCTTCTCTGTTTGCGAAAAAAATTCTTATTTCCCGAAATATCTCTCCAGCAGACCCTTGAAAGCCTTGCCGTGGCGGGCTTCGTCGCGGGCCATTTCGTGGACGGTGTCGTGGATGGCGTCCAGACCCTG
>JAFLRP010000064.1 GCA_022511515.1 Acutalibacter sp. | reverse complement strand
CATGCCGAGATGGAGAGGGTACTTGCACCGTTCGGCAATCAATTCATAGGCGCGGATCATGCTGTCCACGGAGGACGCTTTCAGCGAAATCACGATGTCCCTGAAATCGAATTTTTCCAACAGGGAAACGTGGTACATGGCGCTGTCGACCAGCGCTTCCGGGGTGGGCGCACCGTACTTCGCCAAAATATGTTTTTCCACCGAGCCGGAATTGACCCCCACACGAATGGGAATTTTTCTCTTTCGGCAGGCGTCCGCCACGGCCTTGACCCGGGAATCGTCCCCGATATTGCCGGGGTTGATGCGAATTTTATCGACGCCGGCCGCTACGGCTTCCAGCGCCAGCTTGTAGTCAAAATGAATGTCCGCCACCAGCGGCACGGTGACCTGCGCTTTGATGGCGGGGATCAAGTCAATGGCAGCCATGTCGGGTATGGCGGCACGGATGATCTCACACCCGGCCTCCTCCAGAGCCACCGCCTGTTTCACGCTGCCCAAAAGATCGGTGGAGGGGACGCTCAGCATGGACTGCACCGTAACAGGCGCGCCATTTCCCATGGGGACATTGCCTACCATCACGCGCAAGGATTCTCGCTTCTGCTTCATGTTCCCTCTCCTCTACCCAAAAATCAGCCGCCTGATATCGCCGAAGGTCACCGCCACCATCAGGAGGATCAGCAGGACAAACCCTGCGGCGTGAATATACGCCTCGTATTTTTTGGGGACAGGCTTTCTGGTGACGCCCTCCCAAATCAAGAACAGAAGTCTGCCGCCGTCCAGCGCCGGGAGGGGCAGCAGGTTGACGATGCCGAGATTCACCGTGATGACGATGATCATCAGCACAAGATTTTGCAGCGCCTGCCCAAAGCCCACCGCCAGACCCTCACTGGTCACCTGGGTGATCATCTGAGCCGTGCCCACAGGGCCTGCCAGCTCATTGAAGCCGAACCGCCCGGTAATAAGGCCTTTCAGACTTTCCACCACAAGGCGGGTCATGGAAAAGGTGTCCAGCGCCGATTTTCGGATCAGTCCCAAAAAGCTGGGGGCTTCTCCCTGAATATAGAAGTCAATGGCCAGCACCGAATTGCCGTCTGCATCGGTCTTTTGCTGCATAGTGATGGGGTCAAGCTCCAGAATTTTTCCATCTCTCCGCACCTTGGCGGAAAGGGATGCGGGGTCTGCCATGCTCAGGGCAAAGCTCAAGTCCCGCTCGGTGTAGATCCGGAAGCCGTCGATCTCCACGATGGTGTCCCCCGCCTGTGCTCCGGCGGCCTCCCAGCCGGAATTCTCCGTGAATTTTGCGATCTGCGTGGTAGAGTAGACGTTTTGCTGCCCCACCACAAAGAGCATGAGTACAAAGCCCAAAATGATATTGAACACGCCGCCGGCAACGACCACCAAAATGCGCCGCCACACCGGCTTATTGGAAAATGCCCGCTCATCCGTGCTGCTTTCGTCCTCTCCTTCCATCATGCAGTACCCGCCGATAGGCAGCAGACGCAGAGCATATTTGGTGTCCCCCTTGGTAAAGGAAAACAACTGCGGCCCCATGCCCAGAGAAAATTCCCGGACCCAGATGCCGGCGGATTTTGCCAAAAGGAAGTGACCCAGCTCGTGGAAAAAGACCACAAAGCCGAACAGCAGAATGCCGATCACGATTAGAAATGCGACTGACAGAGCGTACAAAGAATCATCTCCTGATCTCCCGTCAAATGAGGGAATCTACATAGTTTCTGGCGGAACGGTCCGCCTCCAGCACGGCTTCTAAAGAATCTGCCGGAGCGTCCGGCTGGTTTTTTACCGCGCTGGCCACCAGCTCGGCGATCTCCAAAAAAGAAATCTTTTTCTGAAGGAACAGCTCCACCGCCTTTTCGTTGGCGCCGTTGGCGGCGGCAGGGGCAAGCCCGCCCCGTTTCAGCGCCTCGATGCACACGGCCAGACAGCGGAAAGTTTTTAGGTCCGGCTCAAAAAAAGTCAGGCTTTGCTGCTTCCACAAGTCCAGCGCCTGCACAGGTGAGGGAAGCCGCTGGGGATAGGTCAAGGCATACTGTATGGGAAGCCGCATATCCGGCACGCCAAGCTGAGCGAGAACGGAATTGTCCTGATATTCGATCATGGAATGGACGATGCTTTCCCGGTGTACCACCACGTCGATTCGCTCAGGGGGCATATCGAACAGCCACGAGGCTTCCATGATTTCCAGCCCCTTGTTCATCATGGTAGCGGAATCGATGGTCACTTTCGCGCCCATACTCCAGTTGGGATGGCGCAAAGCCTGCTCCGGCGTGACGTCTTTCAGTTCTTCTCTGGTTTTTCCGAAAAAGGGTCCGCCGGACGCTGTGAGCAGCAGCCGTTTCAGCGCCTTCTGCTCCGGACAGCCCTGCAAGCACTGAAAAATAGCCGAATGCTCGCTGTCCACCGGCAAAATCCGCACGCCGTTTTCCTTGGCGGCTTTCATCACCAGACTGCCCCCCGCCACCAAGGAAACCTTGGTGGCGGGGG
>JAFLRP010000162.1 GCA_022511515.1 Acutalibacter sp. | reverse complement strand
CCCCGTTTTTTCTTTGAGAACAATTATACGCTATTCGGGCTGTTTTGTCACCTGCCCGTGGCACGATTCCCACGGAAATTGACATCTCCCCGGGGAGATGGTAGAATTTATCATACTTACCAAATCGGAGAGGAGAATCGTTATGGCATTGCCGAAAAGAAAGGACGTCCCGGTGGAGCTCACTTGGGACTTGTCTGCCATTTATCCCACAGAGGAAGCGTGGCAGAAAGATTTAGAAAAGCTGAAAGCCTTGACCACGGAGATCGAAAGCACTTATAAGGGCAAGTTGACCACGCCGGAGACTATCAATGAATGTCTCACCAAGCTGCGGAAACTGTATGAGCTTTTCATTCCGGTCACCAGCTACCGGGAGCTTGCCGCGGAAGTGGACTACAGCGACGCGGCCCTGCAGGAGGAAAACGAGAAGATTTCCCGGCTGGCGTCTGAGATTTTCAGCCGCTTGAGCTTTATCGACAGCGAACTCTTAGAGCAGGACGAAGCCGTACTGCAAAAAGCCATTGAGACAGGCGGCGGCAACAGCGGATACCTCCGGGACGTGCTCCGGCAGAAACCCCACCATCTCCAGCCGGAGACGGAGCGGGTGCTGGCTTCCCTGTCCCCCACTTTCAGCACCCCCTATCAGGTCTACAATATGGCGAAACTGGCCGATATGCACTTCCCCAATTTCACGGCGGAGGGGCAGGAATTCCCCTTGGGCTACTCTCTGTATGAGGACGATTACGAGTATGACGCCCGGACGGAAGTGCGCCGCAACGCCTTTACCGCCTTCTACGGCAAGCTGCGGGAATACGAAAACGTCACCGCCGCCGCGTATCAGAGCCAGGTGCAGACGGAAAAGACCATGGCCACGGCCAGAGGATTTTCCTCCGTGTTCGACAGCCTGCTGTTCGGGCAGAAGGTCACCCGGGAAATGTACGACCGGCAGATCGACTTGATCATGGAGAAGCTTGCACCCCACATGCGGAAATACGCCAAGCTCCTGCAAAAGATCCACAAGCTGGACAAAATGACCTATGCCGATTTGAAATTGGTGGTAGACCCGGAGTACGATCCCAAAGTGACGGTGGAGGAATCCAAGGAATACATTGAAAAGGGCCTGTCCGTCATGGGCGAGGACTACCAGCAGATGGTGCGGGATGCCTACCGGGAGCGGTGGGTGGATTTCGCCCAGAATCAGGGCAAGTCCACCGGCGGTTTTTGTGCCAGCCCCTACGGCAGCCATTCCTTTATTCTGCTGACCTGGCACGATAGAATGTCTGACGTGTTTACGCTGGCTCATGAGCTGGGCCACGCCGGACATTTCAAGTCCTGCAACGCCGAGCAGACGGTCTTTGACACGGAAGTTTCCACCTATTTTGTGGAGGCGCCCTCCACCATGAACGAGCTGCTGATGGGCCATTACATGCTGAAAACCAATGAGGATAAGCGATTCCGCCGGTGGGTGCTGAGCTGTATGGTCGGCAACACCTATTACCACAATTTCGTCACCCATCTGCTGGAGGCCGCCTATCAGCGGGAAGTGTACAAGATCATCGATCAGGGCGGCAGCGTGCAGGCGGAGACGCTGAATCGCCTGATGCGGGAGACACTGGAAAAGTTCTGGGGCGACGCGGTGGAGCTGCCCGAGGGCTCGGAGCTCACTTGGATGCGCCAACCCCACTACTATATGGGTCTGTATTCCTATACCTACAGCGCCGGTTTGACCGTGGCCACTCAGGCCTGCAAGCGCATTGAGACCGAGGGTCAGCCCGCCGTTGAGGATTGGAAGCGCGTCCTGGCCGCAGGCAGCACGAAGACCCCGCTGGAGTTGGCACAATTGGCCGGCGTGGACATTTCCACGGACGCTCCGCTGCTGGACACCATCGAGACCATCGGCGGCATGATCGAGGAAATTTGTCAGTTGACGGAGGAATTGGGATTCTAATTTCCCCTTGTTCCTTCAAGAAACAGCAAAATTCCCACTCCGGCCTTTGCCGAGAGTGGGAATTTTTGATAGCTTTTGTAAATTATGCGGCCAAATTGCGATACATAAAGGTCACGGCCTGAGCAAGACGTCGGCAGTAGCCGACGTCCTCGAAGTTGGCTTCGCCAACTTTCCCGTGCCTCACTTTCCCATATCGCGATACATAAAGGTTACCGCCTGACCACGCGTACAGGTCTGATTGGGAGAGAAGGTAGTGTCAGAGGTACCCGCCACGATCTTGTTCTCATGGGCCCATAGGACGGCGTTGTAGTAATATTCGCCGGATTTTGCGTCGGAGAAGGGATTGACCGTCGTTTTCGGCCCAGGACGGCCTGCCGACCGCCACAGGAAGGATACGATCTGCCCTCTAGTGCAGTTTTGATTGGGACTGAACGTAGTCGCGCCCGTACCGGCGACAATGTTGTTCTCATAGGCCCACAGGACAGCCTTGTAATAATACTCGCTGGATTTCACGTCGGTGAAGGGATTGACCGTAGTTTCCGGCTCGGGGCGCCCTGCCGCACGCCAGAGGAACGACACGATCTGCCCGCGGGTGCATTTCTGATCGGGGCTGAATGTGGTGTCGGAGGTGCCGGCGACAATGTTATTTTCTGCGGCCCATTCTACAGCATCGTAATAATAGGACTTGAACGAAACATCGGAGAAGATTCTTTCCCCAAACTCATAGGTTTCCTTTGCGGCATCCAGATCGATTAGACCCCACTTGCCATTTTGTTTTGCCCAAAGCTGATCGTTCCAAGCAGGGGCTAAATCCTCAAATTCACCGTAATCGATCAGCAGACTACCGTCCCGATTTAATACACCCATCTTGCCGTTTAAACTGACAACCATGGTGTCGCTGGTGCAGGGATAGGCCAAGACATAAGGAATATATTCTGTATCAATCTCATTTCCTGCTTCATCGAAAACAGGAATATATTCTGTATGTTCTTCCCAAACACCATCATAAATAAAGCCCGTTATTTCATCACCATTTTCATCAATATAACCCCATTTCCCATCACGGCAAACTGCGGCTATTCCGTTTGAAAAGGTGCCAACATGGTCGTAAATAAAATCGGTAATAACTGTACCATCGGGAGCAACAAAAGCATACTTGTTACCTGTTCTTTCTGCATATTGATGACCACCTAGTGATTCATCTTTTATTACCGCCTTATAAATCGGGTATGGTTTGTTCAGTTCAATCTCGTTAAAGGGGACAACATAACCAGGACCTGCATACCACCATTCAAAATAGACTTGTTCATCTTTTACACTCAATATCAAGTTGCCGTCTCCTACTCCACGCTCTGCACTAGTGAGGACATTCCATGGTTCTTCTATAGCAACCGTCTTATCAATATACCGATATGTTCCAGCCCAAATTACATCCGTAACAGAAAAAATAACACCAGTACCGTCATATACCGAAGGAATAATGGAAGTTGTCCATTTTCCCGAATCAATACGATCTGGCATATAGAATAGGCGCTGTGTTTGGCCATTTGAAACACGGTAATATTGCGGTAAGCAAGAGTACTGCGGGAAACTCATTTCACCAATATGTGTATCTGCTAAATACTCCTTCCCGTCACAAAATGCTGTATAAGACAGATAATGATTAGCATCTCCAGTCTGGTGCTCCTTCTCCGAAGCACTCAATGTATTCGGAATTACATCATTAAAATCTCTCGCCCAAATCGGTTCTACGTCGTCGTAGGCGTAAGTGGGCTTTACAAGCCATATTAGGTCTTTCGCTTTTAGAGGTGCTCTTTTCTCTGATGCCATCGACGCCATGGGCAGACAGCTTGCCAGCAGTAAAACTGACAGCAGTACACTTAAAATCTTCTTCCCCATTTTCATTTCACATTTCTCCTTTGAGATAGTTTTCTTGCACACCTCTTAGCAACAAAAAAGGCGTGGCGCGAAGCCACGCCCGAAAAACACATGGCTCCCTTGTTACCACACAAAGCTTCGAGAAATCTCAACAAAAAGAATCTCAAAATGAGCCTGCATTTTTGCCTAAAGAAAAATGAGACCTTTTGTTGAGACAATATTAAGCTTTGTGTGGTAGTTTTATCCTACCACGTAGTCACAAAAAAATCAAGAAAATAAAAGAAAAAGGGATATTCTGATTTTGGTCTCAGAATATCCCTTTACTGTTTTTACTCTAATGGCTTTTGCAGGAACGATCTTACTTCACCAGATTGGCGATCTCCTCGGCAAAGTTGTCCTCGCGCTTCTCCAGGCCCTCGCCCTTTTCAAAGCGGGTGTAGGCGGCAATCTTGATGGAGCCGCCCAGTTCCTTGGCCACTTCGTCGGTGTACTGCTGGACGGTCAGCTTGCTGTCCTGCACGTACTGCTGATCCACCAAGCAGATCTCCTTGAAGAACTTCTGGAGACGGCCGGTGACAATCTTCTCGGCGATGTTGGCGGGCTTGCCCTCGTCCACGATCTGCTGGGTGAGGATTTCCTTCTCCTTTTCCTTGCGCTCGGCAGGAACGGAAGCCTCGTCCAAAAACTCGGGATTCAGAGCGGCAATCTGCATGGCCACGTTGTGGGCGTAGGTCTTGAAGCCCTCAGTGGCGGCAATCTCGTCGGAGGTGTCGAACTTCACGATAACGCCGATGCGTCCGCCGCCGTGAACATAGGCGGTGACGGGGCCCTCATAGCGGGCAAACCGGCGAACCTTGATGTTCTCGCCGATGGTCAAAATCTTCTCCTTCAGCAGAGCGTCCACCGTCAGCTCAGAGCCTGCTGCCTTGCACTGGAGCAGAGCGTCCAGATCGGCGGGGTTCTCCTTGATCACTGTATCGGCGCAGGCCTTGACAAAGGCCTGGAATTCGGCATTCTTCGCCACGAAATCGGTTTCGGCATTGACCTCCACCACAGCGGCGACCTTGCCGCACTCTTCGCAAACGGTGGCATAGGCCACGCCCTCGGCGGCAATGCGGCCGGCCTTCTTCACAGCGGCGGCCAGTCCCTTTTCCCGCAGAAAGTCGACGGCCTTGTCCATATCGCCGTTAGACTCAGTGAGAGCTTTCTTACAATCCATCATGCCGCATCCGGTCTTTTCCCGCAGAGCGGCAACGTCCTTAGCAGTAAAATTCATAGTCGATTCAATCCTTTCACCCGGCGGTAAAACGCCGGAACTTGATTTTTCAAAATATCAGACTCTCAGACGATTATTCCTCTACGGGAGCTTCTTCGTCCTCACCCTCGCCGTCATCCTCGGGATCGCGGGCGGCAGCGCCCATCTGGCCCTCTCTGCCCTCGATGATGGCGTCGGCCATAGCGCCGGCGATCAGCTTGACGGCACGAATGGCGTCGTCATTGCCGGGGATCACATAATCGATCTCGTCAGGATCGCAGTTGGTGTCAACGATAGCCACGATCGGGATGTGCAGCTTGCGGGCTTCCGCCACGGCAATGCGCTCCTTGCGGGGATCCACGATGAACAGCGCGCCGGGGAAATCCTGCATGTCCTTGATACCGCCCAGATATTTTTCCAACTTCTCAATTTCCAACTGGAGCTGGGCAACTTCCTTCTTGGGAAGCAGTTCAAAGGTGCCGTCTTCCTCCATTCTGCGGAGCTGAGCCAGACGCTGTACTCTCTTACGGATGGTGGAGAAGTTCGTCAGCATACCGCCCAGCCAGCGGGCGTTCACATAGTACGCGCCGGCGCGGAGAGCTTCTTCTTTCACGGACTCCTGAGCCTGCTTCTTGGTGCCCACAAACAGCACGTTCTTCCCGTCGGTAGACAGGTCACGCACAAAATTGTAAGCTTCCTCCAGCTTCTTCACCGTCTTCTGCAAGTCGATGATGTAGATGCCGTTGCGCTCAGTGAAGATGTAGGTCGCCATTTTGGGATTCCATCTTCTTGTCTGGTGACCGAAATGTACGCCGGCTTCCAGAAGCTGCTTCATAGATACTACTGCCATTTTTGATAACCTCCTTGGTTTTTCCTCCGCCATGCCGAATTTTTTGAATGATTTTTCGGGAAAGACCGGTTTGACCGGCACCAACCGAAAGCATGGCGTGCGTTTTGCTGAAATATTATAGCACGGCTCTTCGCCGGAATCAAGGCCCTTTTGCATGTTTTTTCGATTTTTTTACGTTTTGGGCCTGTTGAATCAAAGAGAGAGTTTGTCGAAAAAATTTGCCAGAATGCCGGGCTTTTTTTGCTCTTCCGGCTTTTCATAGTTCACCAGCATGGTGTCGTTCCCGATGAGGGAGATATCCTTCCACGGGATCACGATATCCGGCTCTCTGCCCAAGAGCCCAAACAATCGTAATCTGCCGTACACCACCACTGCGGTAAGCATTGCAGTGCGGGTATCCACCTCAATATCGGAAACAAAGCCGATCCTTGCACCATCCTTCACATTGATGACTTCTTTGTTCCTCAAATCTCCCATTCGGCATTTCATCGCGAGTCCTCCCCGGTTTTCGGTTTTTCTATACGTATGCGCAGGAGAAAAAGAACTTGCTTTTTTCAGTACGGCCTGAAAGAAATACGAAAAAGGGAGCGAAAGCTCGCCCCCTTTCATCGTATTATCGGATTTCCTGCTTGATTTTCCCCAAGGCGCCCTTTTCCAGCCGGGAAACCTGAGCTTGGGAGATGCCGATCTCCCCCGCCACCTCCATCTGGGTCTTGCCGTCCAGAAAACGCATGGAGAGGATGCTGCGCTCCCGCTCGCTCAAATTGCGGATAGCCTGCTTGATGGCGATTTCTTCCAGCCAGTCGCCGTCGTCACTGCCGTCGCCTACCTGATCCATGATATAGATGGTATCTCCCCCGTCGGAGAACACCGGCTCATAGAGGGAAACAGGCTCTACGATGGCCTCCAGCGCCACCACCACGTCCTCTCTGCGCATCCCCAGCCGTTCGGAGATTTCCTCGATGGTGGGCTCCTGCCCCTTTTCGGAGGTCATCCGCTCCTTGCACTGAATGGCCTTGTAGGCAGTGTCCCGCATGGACCGGCTGACCCGCACGGAATTGTTGTCCCGTAGAAAGCGCCGGACCTCTCCGATGATCATAGGTACGCCGTAAGTGGAAAACTGCACGCCCTGCGTCACGTCAAAATGGTCGATGGCTTTAATGAGCCCGATACACCCCACCTGAAAGAGATCGTCGGGATTCTCCCCCCGGTTGCCGAAACGCTGGATCACGCTCAAGACCAGCCGGAGATTGCCGGAAATCAGTTTTTCTCTGGCGTCCTTGTCTCCCTCATGGCTTTTGATGAGAAGCTCCTTCATCTCGTCGCTTTTCAGCACCTTGAGACGCGCGGTGTTCACCCCGCAAATTTCCACCTTTCCCTGCATATCGATACCTCCAAAGTTTCTATACGGGTATTGTTTGCAGGTTTGGGAAATTTTAATCGCCCTGCTTCCCAAGGGAAACAGGGCGATTCGCTGCTTTTTCAGGAAATCCGATATAAGGAACAGAAGAAAAAAATTTACAGGTCACGGCCGCAGCATTTTTTATACTTCTTGCCGCTGCCACAGGGGCAGGGGTCGTTTCTGCCGATCTTTTCGCCTTTTACCACGGTTTTGGAGCGCTTTTGTTCTTTATAAAGCTCTTTCCTGCGCTCCTCGGGAATCAGATCATTCCACTGGGGCAGAGTGTACAGCCACTCGGCCTTGGCCTCCACCATATTCTTGTAGAGCAGCTCTTTTTCGTAATTGAGATTGACTTCCGTCTCCTCCTCCAGCTCCTCCAAAGGGTTCTTCTCTTTCAGGCTGTCGTTAATGCCGTCTAAAAAACCCACCATGGTCATCAGGTCTACGCCGTACTTTTCCGCGTAGCCCTTGACCGTGTTCTTTCTGGGCTTGCTCTCTAAAATCTTCTTATAGATTTCCGTTTCCGCATCGAAGTATTCTTTCCAGAACTTTTGCGCGTCCGAGCTTCTTTGCTTTTCCTCCGCAAATTTTTGCCACTGCTGGAACAAAGCCATGACTGTCACTCCTGTCCGATTTTCTATGATTTTGGGGAGATTTTACCATTTTCTGACAGGTCTGTCAACGAATTGTGCCTTGATTTTCTTGAAAAATCCGCAAAAAAATGGTATGGTAGTGCTGTTTGAAAGGAATTTCCCGTAAGGTCGGGTGAAAAGGATGGAGAAAGTTGAAAACAAGTTTTCAACTTTCCGGTTTTGTGACTTTTGCCGCCGGAGGCGATGGCGGCAATTTTGCTTCGCAAAACCAGCCACAATTCCCGAAGAAAGGTGGCTTTCGCTCATGCGAAAGCAATGGTCATGAAGATGCAGAAAAAATTTGCCGTCACGCCGCCGGCTTACGGCGTTCGGGCATTGGAAATCCTGGAAGAAAACGGTTTTGAGGCCTGGTTCGTGGGCGGCTGCGTGCGGGATTTCCTGCTGGGGCTCTCTCCCGGGGATTGGGACATCACCACCTCCGCCCGGCCGGAAGAAATTCTCCGCTGCTTTCGAGGCTTCCGCTGTATCGAAACCGGCATTCGCCACGGCACGGTGACGGTGCTCATCGAAGAACAGCCGGTGGAAATCACCACCTACCGCAGCGACGGAGCATATCGCGACCACCGCCACCCGGAGGAGGTGAAGTTTTCCCGGCAGTTGGAAGACGACCTGTCCCGCCGGGATTTTACGGTCAACGCCATGGCGTATCACCCGAAGCGGGGACTGGTTGACAAGTACCACGGAGTGAAGGATTTAGAGGAGAAAAGAATACGTTGTGTGGGAGAGCCGGACAGGCGGTTCACGGAGGACGCCTTGCGTATCCTCCGCTGCCTGCGGTTTGCTTCCAGATTGGGATTTTCCATAGAGTCCGCCACCGCCGATGCTCTCCGGCGGCAAAAGAAATTGCTCTCAGAGATTTCACACGAACGGGTAAAAATCGAATTGGAAAAGCTGCTGGTGGGCGATCATGCCGAGGAAATTTTGCGGGAATACTTTGACGTGCTGTTTGTGATTTTGCCGGAGCTTGCCCCCATGAAGGGCTGCACGCAGGAAAGGCCCTATCACTGCTTTGACGTGTGGGAGCATACCCTCCACGCGGTGGGGTCCGCTCCAAATGACCCAATCGTGCGCTGGGCGGCGCTGTTCCACGACTGCGGCAAGCCGGGGGTGAAAACTTATGAGCCCGAGGGCGTTGCTCACTTTTACGGGCACGACAAGGAAAGCGCGCGGATTGCCGACATCTGCTGTGAACGATTGCGGTTTTCCAACAGGGAGCGGGAAGCGGTCTGTGCTTTAGTTGCCCGGCATGGAGAACCTCTGCCCATGCCGGAAAAGCGGGTCAAGCGGCTGTTGGGGAAACTGGGAGAGGAACAGCTTTTCCGTCTGTTTGATTTGATGCGTGGGGACGTTTCCGCCCAAAGTCCGGCGGTCAGGGAAGAGCGTCTCTCCTACCTTGAAGATTGTAAAGCTCTGGCGAAAAAACTGATCGAAGACGGCCAATGCCTGACGCTGCGGGACTTGGAGGTAAACGGCAACGATCTTCTTGCCTTGGGCTTTTCCAAAAACCGTCTGCTGGGGACAGCCCTGCAGGCCCTGTTAGATGAAGTGCTTGCCGGCACGCTGCTCAACGAAAAAGAAGTCCTGCTGGAAGAAGCAAAAAAGTTTTTAAAGCAATAAAAATCACCTGCCGTAAGAAAAACGGCAGGTGAACTTTTTGTTATTACAAGGTCAAAACCGCGCCCACAGGGTAGTGATCGGAAAGATACTGACCGTTTTCTGTGTCCGTTGCCTTAAAGGAACGGGCGGGATCGCAAGGGAGGTTGGTGAAGAGATAGTCGATCTTCATCTGCTCCTCTTTCCGCTCCGGGTTGAAGGCGTGGAAGGTGTCCCCCACATTGGCGGTCATGTCCAGCAGGGGCGCGCCGCATCCGGAAAACCCCTGCACCGAACGGTAGACGGCACTGTCCGGGGTCGCGTTGAAATCTCCGGTCAAAATCACAGGCATGGGCCAACGGGCGTAATCCGCCGCCATACGGCTCAAAATCAGGGTAATTCCCTGAGCCTGAGCCATGGCGCCCACGTGGTCCAGATGGGTGTTGTAGTGGCGGAGAAGCTTCCCCGTTTCCCGGTGGCACAGCGTCACGACGGTGCAGATACGGGGACAGACGCTCTGGTCCGTGGCAAACCGGCTGCCGGGTTTATTCGGCGTATCGGACAGCCAGAACATGTCAAGCGTCACCAAATCAAAGAGACTGCAGCGGTAAGCGATCACATTGCTCTCGTTATCCAATGCGGCGCCCCGCCCCATGCCGCAGACTTCATATTCCGGGAAGTTCTCCATCAGCCATCTGCGCATATTGGGGTTCGTTTCCTGAAAACCCACCAAATCGGCGTGATAGGCGGGAAACCGGGACTTGATAAAGTCCCGGCGGTTCGTAAAGGAATTGATCCCGTCCCGCTCCACATCGGTACGGAGATTGTAAGTAAATACAGTGATTTCAGCCATTACAGGATGATTTCTCCGTCCACCGTGCCGGGCAGAGCGGCGGCATTGGATTCGTCGGTATCCACATGCATGGCCAGGGCGTAAGCGGGGCTCACACGGCAGACCACGTCGCCGAAGACGAGCGCACGGCCGTTATAGTCCACCTTGACGGAGACGATCTGCTTGTCGACTACGCCGGCTTTCTCCGCGTCCTCCGGGCTGAAATGAATGTGGCGCTTGGCGGCGATAACGCCCTTCTCCAGCACCACTTCACCGGCAGGCCCCCTCAGGGTGCAGCCGGGAGTGCCGTCCAGATCGCCGGATTCCCGAATGGGAGCCACAACGCCCAGCTTTCTGGCATCGGTCAGGGAAATCTCCACCTGAGTCTCTTTCCGGGTGGGTCCCAGAATGGACATAGACATAGAGCCCTTGGGGCCTACGACCTCCACCTTTTCCACACAGGCAAACTGCCCGGGCTGGGACAGGTCTTTCTTATTGGTAAGGACCGCGCCCTTGCCGAACAGGATTTCCAGATCAGCATCAGAAACGTGAACATGATGGGCAGAAGTTTCTACCATGACTTTCATTGTGTATTCCTCCTTAAAATAGACTGTCTTTTGTACTTTCATTGTACTACTTCTTGGGAAAAATTTCAACTGGGTTTTGTTGCGTTTTGTCGAGGAGTTTGTTATACTGGGTCAAAGACGATACCGGTAAGGAGGGCTGACCTTGTTCAACAACTGGGAGGAATTGCAGGAAAGCTGTATGAACTGCCGCAAATGCGGGCTGTGCGAGACACGGCACAACGTGGTGTTCGGCGTGGGAAATCCTCAGGCCAAGGTGCTGTTTGTGGGAGAAGGCCCGGGAGAAAACGAAGATTTACAGGGCGAACCCTTTGTGGGCAGGGGCGGTCAGTTGCTGGACAAATTCCTTGCCACCGTGGATCTGGAGCGCCGGAAAAACATCTACATCGCAAATATTGTAAAATGCCGCCCGCCGAAAAACAGAGACCCTCTGCCGGAAGAGCAGGAGGCCTGTATCGATTGGCTCAGAAACCAATTTGCCCTGCTGCGGCCGAAAATCATCGTGTGTTTGGGACGTATCGCCGGCATGAAGATTATCAAGCCGGATTTGAAGATCACCAAGGAGCACGGCATCTTTTTTGAAAAGGGCGGCGTGCTGATGATGGCGACCCTCCACCCCGCTGCTCTGTTGCGCAACCCAAATCAGAAGCCGGCGGCTTTCGAGGATTTTTTGAAACTTCGGGAAAAAATTGACGAATTGGGATTGGACTAAAAGACTCCCTCGCTTCCAGCGAGGGTGAAAAAGTCTCCCTCGCTGAAAGCGAGGGAGACTTTACTTATTCTTCTGTTGTGCTTTCCTGCTCTGCCTTTTTTCGCCTGCCGTACAGGAATTGATCCACCACCACCAGCAAAGCGCCGGCGATCACCACTAAATAGTAGGTGAAGAACCGCCAGACCATTACGGCGGAGTATAGGTCGTCCTTGGCGAAATAGTTGCGGAAAAAGGCGGAGAAGCCGATCTCCTGGGCGCCGGAAGCGCCGGGCATGGGCATAAAGGACACCGACACCTGCAAGAGACTTTGCACGGCAAAGACCTCCCAATAGCCGATATCGTGATAGCCAAAAGCGCGGAACACGAAATAGATCACACTCATCTGCAGGATAAACTGGGGAATGGACAGCAAAATCCCCCACAACACACTGCCCCGCTTCTCCCGGAAATTTTCCCGGTAGCTGCCGAAATCCGCTTCAAAGCGGTCGATGGAGTCCATCAGATGAAACCGCCCTAAAAAGCGCATTTTCTTCACCAGCCACTTGGCGAACCGGCAAATGTTGTGGAGCACGGGTTTGATAAACAGGCTGGGAAAAAAGATGATAGAGCCGCCGTTGACGATGAGACCCAGAATGATAAAAGGAATGATGGCGGGGTTTTCCAGTGTCAGCTTGTCGTACATAAAGATGAAGCTGAGGAGCGAACAAAGGACAAAAGCACACTGAAAACAGAAAAATTTAATGATCAGCACGGCGGCGGAAATGCCCACGGGGATCTTGTCCCGGCGGAGATAGGCCGACTGCATGGGCTGTCCTCCGGTGGCGCTGGGGGTGATGTAGGAATAGTAAATGCCGATCAGGCTGATTTTTAAAGCGCTGCCCCACCTCATGGGGAAATTCTGACTGCGCATCAAGAGCCGGATGATGCCGCCCTCAAAGACAAAGTAAAACACCGTGATCACCACGGCTAAAAGGAGAAAACCGGGGGCCAAATTGGACAGTGTACGGAACACGTTGCCGAATTCCCGATTGAAAACGCCAAACAGCACAAGGGCGATGACGGTCACCAAAATATACAGCATTCCCCAAGGGATTTTTCTCTTTTTGTTTTCCTGTTCCGGGGCCGTAGGCAATCCCCCCGTCCGGTTTTTCTGATCTGCCAAGCCGCATCGCTCCATCTTTTTTCTACTGCGAACAATCACTTGACAGCCATTTTACCATACTTTATACTTGATTGCAAATGGAGAAGCTTTGCATTCACGGGAGGAAAATGCGCCATGCCGATAGAAGGGATCGAACAGCCGGAGATTTTGACTGTCTCCCCCACTCTGCGGCTGCGGAAATACGGCGGAGTGTTTGACTTTGCCCTGCCCTGGTATCAGGACTCGGTGGTCCTAAAAATGTCCGAGGGAGAAAACACGAAGCCCTACACCCTAAAAAATCTGAACTGGATGTACACCTATCTGAACAGCCACGGCGAGCTGTACTGGATCGAGGAGCTGCAGGGAGATGAGTTTGTCCCCATTGGGGATGTGACCATGTGGCAGGACGATCTCCCCATCGTGCTGGGCTCTCCCCAAGTGAGGGGCAGGGGGATCGGCAAGGCAGTGATAAAAGCGCTGATCGCCCGGGCAAGGTCCTTGGGCTGGGATCACCTGAGCGTGCAGAATATTTACAGCTACAACACCGCTTCCCAAAACTTGTTTCTCTTCTGCGGGTTTCATGAAACGGGCAAAACGGAAACCGGCGCAAGCTACCGGCTGGAGCTGGCTGAGGACGGTGCGGTTGCCGAAAGCAGGAAATAGATCACAAAATCAGGAGGGCTTTTGCTCTCCTGATTTTGTGTGAAGTTATCCCAGCAGCTTTACCGTCAGGACGGCGAAAATGAGGGCGGCGCAGTCCCCTAAGAGAGCGGCGGGGACGGTGTACCGCAGCTTTTTGTACTGGCAGGCGCCGAAATAGACGGCGATGGCGTAGAAGGTGGTTTCCGTGGAGGAAGCCAAAACGGAAGCGATTTTCCCCGTTTCGCTGTCCGGACCGAACTGCTGCAAAATCGACAGCGTATAGGCGGAGGAACCGCTGCCGGAAATGGGCCGCAAAATGGCAAGGGGCAGGATTTCCGGGGAAATTCCCACCGCCTTTGTCAGGGGCTCCGCCAGAGAACAGAGCATTTCCAAAAGCCCGGAAGCCCTCACCATGGACACTGCCACGATCAGGCCGATCAGCGTGGGCAAAATCTGCAAGGAGGATGTGATTCCCTCCTTTGCCCCTTCCAAAAAGGTGTCGAAAACATCCACATTCTTCAAAAAGCCGTACAGGACGATGATCCCGATGATCACCGGCATGGCCGCCGCGCCGACCTGTGCCATTTTTTCACCTCCCCTTTTGAAATACTGACCGACGTTCCATGAGCTTGCAGAACAGGACACAGGTCAAAAGAGCCGCCAGAGAGGTGACCCAAATTTCCGGCAGAATGGCAAAAGGCTGACCGCTGCCGCAGGAGCTGCGCATGGCCGCCATATTCACGGGGAGAAGCTGAATGGAAGCCGTATTGAACACCACAAAGAGGATCATCCCTTTTGTGGGAGTATCGCCGGGATTTTTCTTTGCCATGGCGCTGATGGCGGCGAGTCCCAAAGGTGTGGCGGCGTTGCCCAATCCCAAAAAATTGGCGGACAAATTCATGCACATTTTCCCTTTGATTTCGTTATCGTTTCGATATTCGGGGAAAAGCCTGTCGATGACGGGCGAAAAGCCTTCGGCGAGAAGGGCGGTCAGGCCGCTTTTTTCGGCAATTCGCAAAAATCCCAGCCAGGCGCACATACTGCCCAACAGGGCAATAGAGAGCTCTACGGCGCTCCCCGCCCCTTCCATAACGGCGTTGGACAGACCGCCCAAGCCTCCGGTACAGGCGGCGCAGATAACGCTGGCGATGATCATGCCGAACCAAATAAAATTGAGCATGGATTTTTTCTCCTTTCCCCCGGCTTCGTCTTGACTTTGCGTGTGAAAAAGAATAGTATCTGAATTGAAATTAGTAAACGGGAGGTATTCGTTATGTTGTTTGGTGAAAAAATTCTGGACTACTGGGACGATATTCTGAAAGATTTGGGCACGCTTGTTGCCGTCCCCTCCGTGGCGGGCAAACCGGAAAACGGCCATCCCTATGGCGACCAGTGCGCAAAGGCGCTGGACACGGTGCTTGCCATGGCTGAAGGCTATGGGCTGAAAACAAAAAATGTGGACTACTACGCCGGTCACGCGGAATACGGCGAGGGCGAAGGCAACGCTGTAGTCATGGCCCACGTGGACGTGGTCCCCGCCGGCGAGGGCTGGGACACCGATCCTTTTACGCTGGTCGTGGACGGCAATTACGCCTTCGGCCGGGGCGTCGGCGACGACAAAGGCGCTGCAATCGTGGCGCTCCACTGTCTGCGGGCGCTGAAGGACGCAGGCGTGAAAGGCAACCGCAAACTGCGGGTGATTTTCGGCTCCGGTGAAGAAGTGGGCATGCAGGACATTCCCCACTATTTTGAAAAGGAACAGTTGCCCGATATGGGCTTTACCCCCGATTCCGGCTACGGTATCTGCCACTGCGAAAAGGGCATCATCAATTTGAAGGTCACCGGCAAGAACGATTCTGCTCTCATTAAGAGCTTCTCCGCCGGAACGGTGTCCAACGCCGTCCCCGCCAAGGCGGAGTGCGAAATTTCCTGCTCTGCAGAGGAATTGGAAGCGCTGATTTCCGCCGCAAAGAATGCGGAAACGGAATTTGAAATCACCGCTCTTGACGGCGGCGCGAAGATTCTGGCGAAAGGAAAAGCTTCCCACGCCGCTTTCCCCTCCGGCGGCCGCAATGCCGCTTCCTACTTGGTGAAGCTACTCTCTGAGGTCTTCGGTGTTGCAAAGCTGGGTGCTTTCTTCCGGTTCGTAGAGGAAAAAATCGGGCTGACCAGCGACGGCAGTCTGGTAGGCGTTGCCATGAGCGATGAGCCCAGCGGTCCTTTGACCTTCAATCTCGGCCTGGTCCACGCCGACGGGGAGGAATGCAGTCTGGTGGTGGATATCCGCTATCCCGCCACAAAGGAAGGAAAATTCATCTCCGACACCATTCAAAAGGCCGCTGAGGACGCGGGACTCGCCTACGACCTACTGTCCGATGCTGCGCCGCTGTATCTGCCCAAGGAAAGCAAGCTCATCACCCTGCTGTCCGGGGCCTATAAAGACGTGACCGGTGAGGAATGCACCATCTTCTCCATGGGCGGCGGCACTTATGCCCGGCAGATGCACGGCAAGGGCGTTGCCTTCGGCCCCGGTTTCCCCGGCGAAGACGGCCACGAGCACGACGTGAACGAACGCATCAATCTGGAACACTTCAAGCTCCACGCCAAAATCTGCCTGGAATCCATGTACAGAATGCTGGCAGCGGAGTGATTTCCGCGAAAAAGGAGTCTACAATTTCATATTACAGTTGTCGCTGAGATATGACATACCAAAAAGAACACCACCCGTTGGGTGGTGTTCTTTTTGGTGCCGGTGGCCGGACTCGAACCGGCACGGTATCGCTACCGGTGGATTTTGAGTCCACTACGTCTGCCAATTCCATCACACCGGCATATGGTGAGCAGAGTTATTATATCGCAGTACAGAAAAAAAATCAAGCCTTTTCTATCCGTTTTTCTTCTTTCAAAAATATGGAATTTACAAATGCGGCTCTGTAAGATACAATAGATGCAAGAACAAATTTTTGAGGTACCCCTATGACAGAACTGAAAAACTTTTTGGATTCGGAAAATCGGCTGATTTCTTTTCCGGCCAAGCGGAAAATGAAATTGCTGGCGCTTGTCTATCTTGCAGGCAAATTTGAAAAAGACAGGAGATATACGGAAAAAGAGGTCAACGAGCTCTTGAATCAGTGGCACACCTTCGGCGATCCCGCCACGCTGCGCAGAGAGCTTTATAATCTCCGCTTTCTCGACAGAGAGCCCTCGGGAAAAGCTTACTGGCTGGAGCCTGTTCAGCCCTCTATCGAAGAATTGGAAAAGAAATACTAAGGTGCAATATGAAAAAGACTGTTTTCCTGTTTGATTTAGATGGCACTTTGACCGACCCGGGTCTGGGGATCACCAATTCCGTCATGTATGCCCTTCGGAAATTCGACATTTCCGCCCCCGACCGGGCGTCGCTGTACAAATTTATCGGCCCTCCCCTGCGGGATTCCTTTGCGATGTTTTTCGGTTTTTCGCCCGAAAGGAGCGAGCTGGCGGTAAAGTATTACCGGGAGTATTTCAGCACCCGGGGGCTGTACGAAAATGAGGTGTACGACGGCATTCCGGAGTTGCTCCGGGAACTGAAAAAGCTGGGCAAAACACTGATCGTCGCCACGTCTAAACCGGAGAAGTTTGCGGTGGAGATTTTGCGGCATTTCGAGCTGTATGACTATTTTGACTTCGTGGCGGGCGCCACCATGGACGGAAGCCGGGACAGAAAATCCGACGTGATCCGATACGCCTTGGAAAGCTGCCATATTGCCGAAAAGTCCGAGGTCATTATGATCGGCGACAGAGAGCACGACATTTTCGGCGCAAAGGAAACCGGACTGGATTCCGTCGGCGTGCTGTTCGGGTACGGGAGTCGGGATGAATTGGAAACAGCGGGGGCTACATTTATCGCCGAAAAGCCCATGGATATTTTGGACATTGTCAAATAAGGGAGGTATTTTCACCATGAAATTGCGTATCGTAAGCGTTGTCTTTTTGGTCGTTGCGTTGATCGCAATGATCCCTCTGGCGCTGGAAGTGTTCGGACATATGAATCCGGATACCATGATGATTTCCGCGGTAATTGTGGGGATTGGGCTGCTGGGAAGCTGTGTCTGCACGTTGATCAGAGCCATGCAGGAAATGAAGAAGAAATAAAAAATTATGTAAACCCAAAACAAAGAAAAAGGAACGGTCATTCCCAGAGAATGCCGTTCCTTTTTTATTGCGCCGCTTCCACCTTGTTCAAAAACCGCTCAATGCTCTCCACTGTGCGGGGAGAGAGAAAATGCTCGATCTTTTCCACTTCCTCCAACTCGTCTGTTGTGCCGTTAATGAGACAGAGCAGGCGGTTGATTAGCTCGTGGCGGCGCATCAAGTACCGCCCCATACGCTTGCCCAGCTCTGTCAGGGTAATGCAGCCGTATTTTGGGAACTCAATGAGCTCCTGCGCTCGGAGATTTCCGGCCATTTTCGAGGCAGAGGGCGGCTTGACGTGGAGCGCCCGAGCCAGCGTTGAGATGCGCACCACCTCGTTCTCCTCCGACAGGCGGCAGATCATTTCCAGATAGTCTTCCATGGAGGAGGTGATCAGCCCGTGCTCGATGAGCGTATAGCCTTTCATGGTATAGAAGCCTTCTTTTGCCATTTTGTTCACCTGCCTTCTATGCGGAATTTGAGCCGGTTTCGGCTTTGCCGAAATTGCCGCCATCCTTTTCGCGGCAAAGGCTCAAAAACGCGCAGGAAAATTTAGTTTCCTGCTGTTCACCAATTTTGTCCCGCCTGAATAATGTGGGATTGAGAAATCTTTCCTTCTCCTAACATTTATTCAGGAGTGCGCAAAAAGTTGAAAACAAGTTTTCAACTTTCCGGTTTTGCGGCTTTTATCGCCGTAATATGATGGCGACAATTTTGCTTCGCAAAACCAGCCGCAATTCTCACAGAAAGGACGCTTTCGCTGACGCGAAAGCAATGGTAATAACTATGAACTGTGAATCACAACTGAGCGGGCTGAGACCGGGTCAGGCCGCCATTGTCAGGACTTTATCTGCGGAAGGCGCTATGCGCAGACGCTTACAGGATATGGGGCTGATCGAGGGAACAAGAGTGGAGTGCATCGGCTTGAGCCCTTTGGGCGACCCCGCAGCATATCTGATCCGCGGGGCGGTAGTGGCTCTGCGGAAAAGCGACGCGGACGGCATCGCCATTGACACCTCCGAACTGGATGCCGCTTTCGCTCTGAGGCGCTCCAATCTTCCCTTGGGAACGGCAGGGAACTAGGAGGGCGCGGCTATGGGGCTTTCCAAAGATTCTACAGGGGCCGGCGCCGCTGACAAGGAGCTGATCATCTGCAAGCAGCAGGACAGTGACAAGGTGGTGGCGCTGGCGGGAAATCCCAATGTGGGGAAAAGCACGGTATTTAACGAATTGACGGGAATGCACCAGCACACGGGAAACTGGCCGGGAAAAACCGTCACAAACGCCCAAGGGCACTGCACGGTGGAAGATCAGGGATATGTGCTTGTGGACCTGCCTGGGTGTTATTCTCTGCTGGCTCATTCCGCCGAGGAAGAGGCCGCCAGAGATTTTTTCTGCTTCGGCGGGGCAGACGCGGCAGTGGTGGTCTGCGACGCCACCTGTCTGGAACGGAATCTGAATCTTGTCCTGCAGGCGCTGGAAATCACGGAACGCACGGTGGTTTGCGTCAATTTGCTGGATGAAGCCAAACGGAAAGGCGTGCATGTGGACCTTGACAGGCTGTCCAAACTGCTGGGCGTACCGGTGGCGGGAACTGCCGCCCGCAGCGGCAGAGGGCTCGGAGAGCTGATGGCGCAGGTCAAGGCCGTTTCGGAACGGGACGGCAGGGCATCGAAAATGAATCCTCCTGTCACCTACCCCGATTATATAGAGCGGGCGCTGGAAAAACTGACCCCGGCGGCGGAGCGGTTCTGCGGTGAAAAACTCTCTGCCCGCTGGACGGCACTGCGGCTCTTAGAGCACAGCGACAGTGCACTGGAAGATTCCTTCCGAAAACATTTCGGCGCGTCCCCTTGGGAAGACGGGGAAATCGCTGCTCTTTTGGCGGAATTGTTCGGGGAATGGAAGCGGATAGGAATCACAAAGGAAAAAGTGAGAGATGATATCGTTTCCGCTGTCGTACTCCGTGCGGAAAGCTTGGCAAACGCCGTGGTGACTGTTGAAACCGGCGGGTACAGCGCCAGAGATCGCAAGCTGGACCGCATTTTCACCAGCCGCGCCACAGGCTTTCCCATTCTCTTTTTGCTGTTTCTCTTTATCTTCTGGCTGACCATCGCCGGGGCCAACTATCCCTCGGCGCTCTTGAGCACCGGGCTGTTCTGGCTGGGCGACAGGCTTCGGGAGATTTTACTTGCAATCCATACCCCCGGCTGGCTCAGCGGGCTTTTTATCGACGGCATGTACAAGACGCTGGCGTGGGTAGTGTCCGTCATGCTGCCGCCCATGGCGATTTTCTTTCCGCTGTTCACACTGCTGGAAGATTTGGGCTATTTGCCCCGGGTGGCCTTTAATCTGGATCACTGCTTTCAAAAATGCGGAGCCTGCGGGAAGCAGTCCCTCACCACGCTGATGGGCTTCGGCTGCAACGCCGCCGGTGTGGTGGGCTGCCGGATCATCGATTCCCCCAGAGAACGGCTGATCGCCATTTTGACCAACAATTTCGTCCCCTGCAACGGCCGGCTGCCCATGCTGATTTCCATCATCACCATGTTTTTCATTTCGACTGCCGGAGGGATGGGAAGCTCTGTTCTGTCGGCGCTGCTGTTGATGGCGGTGATTCTCTTGGGGCTGTTCATGACTTTTGCCATGTCGAAATTCCTGTCCTCCACCATCTTAAAGGGGATTCCCTCCTCTTTCGCGCTGGAGCTGCCCCCCTACCGCATTCCTCAGGTGGGAAAAGTGCTGGTTCGCTCCATTTTTGACAGGACCCTGTTTGTCTTGGGACGGGCGGTATCCGTGGCCGCTCCTGCCGGACTGCTCATTTGGATTTTGGCAAACGTCACCGTGGGCGGCAATACGCTGCTTTCCCAGCTTTCCGGGTTTCTCGACCCGGCGGCTCGGCTGTTCGGGCTGGACGGCGTGATTTTACTGGCGTTTATCCTTGGACTGCCCGCCAATGAGATCGTGATCCCCATCATCCTCATGGCGTACTTGTCTCAGGGAAGTCTGGTGGAAATGACGGATTTGACCGCCCTGCACACTTTGTTGGTGGAAAACGGCTGGACCTGGGTCACCGCTCTCTGCACCATGCTGTTTTCCCTTATGCACTGGCCCTGCTCCACCACCTGCATGACTATCTACAAGGAGACAAAGAGCCTGAAATGGACTGCCGTCGCCTTTCTGCTCCCCACCCTGTGCGGACTTGCCACCTGCTTGGTGATCGCGACGGCTGCAAGATGTTTTGCATAATGTCACAGGAATGATCGAACGCCCCGGTTTTTCCCGGGGCGTTCGATTTGGTATATTTTCAAAAATGCGAGCTATACTTTTCTCAAGACTGTTTTCCAGTTATCTCTTTTTGAAAGGACTTGTACCTATGACACAATGGAAAGCCCTATGGGTCAATTTACTGATCCCCTTGGCAGTGGGAGGCGTGTCCGCCTTTCTCACCGCCGATTCCATGAAAACTTACGCCCAAGTGAATCAGCCGCCCCTGTCCCCTCCCGGCTGGCTGTTCCCCATCGTGTGGACCATTCTCTTCCTCCTGATGGGCATTGCGGCCTATCTCGTCTGGGTCAGGGACAGCACGGGGAGAAACGGCGCGCTGCTGTTTTACGGCTTACAGCTTGCCATGAATTTCGGCTGGACGCTGGTTTTTTTCAATTTGCAGAATTACGGCCTCGCCCTGCTTTGGCTTATCGTGCTGTGGGTGCTGATCCTGATCACCACGGTTCGCTTTTTCAAGGAAAGCAAGGCTGCCGGCTGGCTGATGCTGCCCTATCTGCTGTGGGTCACCTTTGCGGGATACCTCAACGCCGGAGTTTGGCTCTTGAATCGATAACTTATTCTGTCAAAGCGGAGCGGGCCGCCAAGATAAACCGGGAACGGTCCAAAGGGTCTACGCCAATGCGTTCCCGGTCGTTCCCCATGCCCTCCGGGCAGTCCTCGTAATGGGAAAAGCGGGAGCCGTAAATGCCCGTCCCGGCAGTGCAGGCGGCAAATTCCACCGGCAGGTCCATGGCCTCCGCCGCTGGAATTTTCGCTTCCAGCCGGAATTTTCCCTCCCGCACCTCCGGCGAGTCGAACACGGCCCGGTGGGCCACCAACAGGCTTACCGTTTTGCCCAGATATTCCTCCGGGGCAGAAAATTCCGCTTGCAGAATGGGCTCCAATAGCTTTGTTCCCACATTGCGCAGGCCGTCCATGATGCCCATGGGCGTGGCAACAAAGAAGTCCAGCGGATGGGTGTGGACGTTGTGGGATTCGCCGTCGATTAAAGTCACCTTTAAGTCCGTGACCTGCCAGCCGTGAAGCCCTTGGGTCAATGCTCTGGGGACGGCTGTTTCCACATGGGTCTGATACCGATAGGGCAATCGGTTGGGGGAAACCTTGCATTCGTATTGAAAGCCTGTTCCTCTGGGCAGAGGTTCGATTAAGAAACGCACCACAGCCCAGCAGGGCTTAGGCATGGTGTAGGCCTCAAAGCCCTCGCCGGTTGTGACCGGAGTCTCTCGGTAAATGACAGAAGGTTCTTCCATGGTGACGGCAAGCCCCCAGCGTTCTTCCAATAGAGCCTGCAAAACTTCCGACTGAATTTTACCTGTCAGCCGCACCCATACTTCCCGCTTTTCCCGGTTCCACTCAACTTGCAGAGCCGGGTCTTCTTCCTCTAACTGGAACAGGGCTTCGGTGAGTTTGGGGAGGTCTTCCAAATCAGCGGGCTGCACCCGGCACAGCATCAAAGGCTCTGCCAGGCGGTATTCCCGGAGGCCGGGCAAAGGTTGGCCCAATAAATCGCCTGCCCGGACAGAGGACAGGCCGTACACAGCGGCGATGTCGTTCGGGCCCACCGTTTCCCCGTCTTCCAGACGGCGGCCCTCTACCCGGCGGATCCGGGTGATTTTTTCTTCTTCCCGTTCCGATATACCGTTTTTCAGCACGGAAACGGTCTGCCGGGTTTGGAGACTGCCGGAAAAGAGCCGCACATAGGCGACCTTGCCCAAGGCCGCGTCACGCTCCACTTTATACACACGGGCACAGAGTTCTTCTCCCAAGGGGGCCGCTTCCTCCATAAACCGGGAAATCGACGTGAGCAGCTCTTTCACGCCCAAGCCGTATTTCGACGCGCCGCACACCGCCGGAAGCAGCTCCCCTGCCCCGACTTTTTGAGAAAGTTGTTTTATGACTTCCCCGGAAATATCTTTGCCGGACAAGAGTTGGTCCAAAAGATCGTCGTTCCCGCAGGAAAGCACGGCGCTTTCCTGCCAGGCAGGGTCGATCAATTCCAGCGGACGGACGGTCACGCCCGGTTCCCCCTCGCCCTCTGCCTCGCACAGGGACAAGCAGGGCAGGCCGGTTTCCTGTTCCACTGCGGAAAGCGCGTTCTGCCAATCGCTGCCTGCCCGGTCCAGCTTATTGAAAAAGAGAAAGCAGGGCAGTTTTGCCCTTTGAAAGGCATTTAAAAGCATTCTGGTCTGGGGCTGGACCCCCTCCACGGAGGAAATCACCAGCACGGCGGCGTCCAAGATGGACAGGGAGCGCTCCACTTCACTGAGGAAATCGGCGTGACCGGGAGCGTCGATCAGATTGAACCGCACATCGTCCCACACCACAGAGGCGCAGGCAGTGCGCACGGAAATACCCCGGCGGCGCTCGATTTCCATGGTGTCGGTGCTGGCCGTGCCCTCGTCCACGCTGCCGGCGGAACGAATGGCCCCGGTCTGATATAAAATCTGCTCTGTCAGGGTGGTCTTCCCCGCGTCCGCATGGGCGACGATGCCCAAATTGATTGTTTTCATTTTTTTGCTCCTACAAGCCTTTATAAATTGGAGAAGCCTGGTGCTTTTGCGAAGCAAGAAGAGCAAATGAAAGGCATGGCCTTTCATCTGTTCGCAGTTCAAGGGTTCTCCTCGATGATCGCTTCGCGATCATTGTAACACATGATATGGGAAAAGAAAAGTTGAAAAACGCTATGAATTGTGATATAATTCACGCAAAAGCTGTGGTCGGGTCGTGGGGATTTGTTTTGCTGAAATTATCTTCACGGGTTGCCCACCGCAGGTGTGAAAGGCAGTTGGTTCTCTCCTTTATGGACAGTCACAGTACGACGTTACTTCTTATCTTACTTTTTTTGATCGTTCTTTCCGGCTATTTTTCCGCTACGGAAACCGCCTTTTCCTCCCTAAACCGTATTCGGCTGAAAAATCTGGCGGCGGCGGGAAACAAGCGGGCTAAGCTGGCCTATGCTCTCTCGGAGCAGTACGACGAGCTCCTTTCCACCATTTTGGTGGGAAACAATCTGGTGAATATCGCTTCCACCGCCATCGCCACCGTCTTGTTCATCTCCGCAGTGGGCGCGGAGGCAGGGCCTACTGTTTCCACTATTGTGATGACGGTGGTGGTGCTGATTTTCGGCGAGGTCGGTCCCAAAAGTCTGGCCAAGGAAAACGCCGAAAGCTTCGCCATGATCTCCGCCCCCATGATCCGCATTCTGATCGTAATTTTGAAGCCGGTAAACTTTCTGTTTACCCTGCTGAAAAGCGGCCTGAAAAAATGGTTTCGGGTGGGCTCTAAGCAGTCTGTCACCGACAGTGAACTGCTGACCATCGTGGAGGAGGCCGAGCAGGAGGGCGGCATCGACGAAGATGAAAGCGCTATGCTCCGCAATGTCATCGAGTTTGACGACATCGAGGCCATCGACGTGATGACCCCCCGGGTGGATGTGGAGGCCATTTCCAAAGATACCCCCAAGGAGGAGATCGCCCGGTTGTTCCGGGAGACAGGCTATTCCCGTCTGCCGGTGTATGAGGAAAGCATTGACAGTATTGCAGGCGTGATCCATGAAAAGAATTTCTATGCCTATGTGTGGGGCACGGACCGCCCCATCGACGATATTTTGAAGCCCGCGGAGTTTATCCCCCCCTCCATGAAGATTTCCGATCTGCTGAAACTTTTGCAGCAGAACAAGCTGCACATGGCCGTGATCGTGGACGAGTTCGGCGGCACGGAGGGCATCGTCACGCTGGAAGACGTGCTGGAAGAATTGGTGGGCGAAATTTGGGACGAGCACGACGAGGTAGTGCAGGAGACCTTCCGGAAACTGAATGACGACACCTATCTCATTCAATGCTCCGCCGATCTGGACGATTTATTTGAATTTTTCCACATTCGCTGCGAAACAGAGGCTTCCACCATCAACGGGTGGTTCACGGAACATTTGGACCGCGTTCCCGAAACGGGAGATTCCTTCGAGTACGAAGGACTGGTCTTTACGGTGACCCGGGCGGAAAACAACCGGGCGGAGGAGATTTCCGTGAAGGGCGAGCCTTTGCCGGAGCGGGAAATGGAGGAAGACGGCTGAATTTTCCCACAGCACAGAGCTTTTATAGAATTTCATCGTAATGACATACCGCCCGGACGTTCCATTCCGTCCGGGCGGTGTCTTTTCCGACGGGCTTTACAGGCCGCCGTGCGTATCGCTTTCCATTTTTCTCGAAAAGAGCGTTTGTGAAGTGGTGTCCATTTCTCTGTGCTTGTGTCACAATATGGACAACAGATTCGTTTAGGAGGAAATACTATGAGTTTGGGAAAGAACATTCAACACTTGCGAAAGCAAAAAAAGATCACGCAGGAGCAACTTGCGGAAATCATGTCCGTCTCCCGGCAGACCGTGTCCCGGTGGGAAGCGGACGAGATCGTGCCGGAGCTCAGCAAGCTGACGGCGTTAAGCGACACATTTTCCTGCAAGTTAGATTCTCTGGTCCGGGAAGATATGACCGCTATGGAGGAAATCTATTCGGAAATCTCTCTCAAAAGAGTGCCGGCGTTCAAAATGGCGCGGTATGTGATGATCACGCCAAACCCGGAGGACGATGTTCAGGCATATTTGAAGGGCTGGGCAAAGCGCTCCGGGCTCTTGAATGTTAAGCCCGACGCTATGCTGATCGGTTGGGATTTCCCCTTTGTCCCTCCGGAGCTCAAAAACAGGTTCCATCTCTGGGGATATGTTGCCGCCTATGTGCTTCCGGAGGGCTTTGAAACAAGCTGCCCCGGCGTGGAATTCGCCGACCAAAAGGAAGCGGACTACGCGGTGATTACCATATATGATCCCTTTGCCGCGGCCTTTGAACGCATTCCCAACGCCTATAAAAGAATCTTGAATTTTCTGCAGGCCAACGGATTTCGGGAAAAGCCAAGAGACGACATTCTGAGCTGCTTTGAGCATGTGTACGAAAAGGACGGTATGACCTGCATGGATGTCTATATCCATGTGGACAGCGTTTCCAAAACAGACAGCTTTACGAATTTTTCATGATGTCGCAAAAAAGGAGCGGCACAGCGCAACTGCTGTGCCGCTCCCCTTTTTGCGTAAATAGGACAGTTACTGTATTCTTTTATTCGTGGTAATCTGTCTTTGCAGCTCTTCCAGTCCGGTACGCAAGGGGCGGTACAGGAGCAGGCACAGCAGAAAATTGAAAGCGGCGTGGTTGCAGTCGAAGGGCAGGCCGGCGGCGATCCAGCCGAGAATGACAGGAAGCTTCCACATGGGCCAGTAGACCAGAGAGCACAGGGCGCCGAAGGCCAAGCCGTACAGGCCGGCGAAAATCGCCCACTGCCAGGGCCGCTTCATCCAGCGGAACATCCAAGTGAGCAAAGCCAACAGCGGCCAAATGTACAGGTACATGATCCACCACAGACCGAAGCCGTAGAGGAGCCCTTCCAGGAGCAGAAAAACAGCCAATGCGCCGATCACCAATTTTCGGAACACCAGGGTGAACAGAATGATGAGCAGTGTCAAAATCTCCACGTTGGGCAGAAACGCCAACACCTCTTTGGAGACCACCATCAGCACGCCCATCATGGCCATCAGACAGACGGACAGAAGCCGTGACTTCATCAGTACCCTACCGTCAAGGTCAATTCGTACTGGTCACCGTCGGCAATTTTCACGCCGTCCACGCCGGAATTGACTTGCTCTCCGCCCTTTGTGAGACACCACCATTCCTGGTTGTCCTCGTTTACTGTCTCGCCGTCCACGGTCTTGATGTAGAGGCCGTATTGGCTTTCCTCGCCCTCCACGAGATTTTCCTGCTCCAGCGCTTCCCGGAGGGTCTCGCCTGTGCAAGCAATGGGAAAATCTTTGGAAGTGCTGTCTCCGTGCACCACCGTGACGGTGATATTTTTGACGCCGCCGTCTCCGGCGTTTTGTCCCGCACTGCCCGCATCACCGCAACCTGCAAAAAGGCTGCAGACCAGGAGCGCTGCCAGCAGAAGGGAAATGATTTTTGCTGCTTTTTTGTTTACTTTCATGTTTTGTACCTCTCTTTTTTTGATATCGAGGTCGTCCAAAACAGGCAGAACAGGATCATCGGGCTGTTTCAAACGAATACAGCCATTTTTTCGTGTTGTGCGCCCATTTTGGGCGGGAGAAACGGCAAGATATTGCCCAATAATCTCCCGCATAAAAAGCCAAGAACCCGTGGCTTTTTATACGGCCCTCCAGGCAAGTCTTTCGGCTTAGGCGTAACAGGTCGCAAGACCTGCATGTTCCCTCCCCTTCCCAGCGGAAAACCGCCAGTGGGTGACGGGAGAAAGCTGCTCCTGGTTTTCTTTTCTCCCATCCTGAAGAAACGCTCCGCCATCACGGCGACGGGTTCGCCGGGGAATCTCACCCCGTTCCTGTGTTCGGCCGCACCGTTCAGTGCGGACACCTGGAGTCCCAACAGGCATACTATAGGGCAAAGAACAGAAAATGTCAACAAAAAAGACGAGGACTGTCCCCTCGCCGTTTTTGAAAAGATTCTGATTTTGAAATTCAGCGGAGCTTTTGAAAAAACTCTTTGAGCAGAGCCTTGGCTTCCGCCTCATAAAAACCGGGGTAGACCTCCGGCCTGTGGCTGTAGGGCAGCGTAAAAAGATTGGCCGCCGTGCCGCAGCATCCGGCTCTGTCGTCCTCCGCACCGAACACCACCGTGTCGATGTGGGCGTTGATGATGGCCCCGGTGCACATGGGACAGGGCTCCAGCGTGACGTAAAGTTCACAGCCGGTCAGGTGCCAGGTGTGCAGGGACTTGCAGGCCGAAGAAATAGCCAAAATCTCCGCGTGGGCCAGAGCGTTTTGCTCCGCTTCCCGGCGGTTGTAACCCTCGCCGATGATGGAGCCGTTTTGCACCACAACTGCTCCCACCGGCACTTCCCCCCGGTCAGCCGCTGTCCGGGCCAATTCCAGAGCGCGGAGCATAAATTTCTTTTCCGGCAAAAACGCAAGCTTTTCCATAGGCTAGGAAAAGAGGCTCGCGGTGTAGAATACCACCGAGCTGAACAACACCCAGAACAAAGGCGCGCGGACTGTGGCGGCGGCAGCTTCTCCGACGGAAAGGGCAGGCACGCCGACCCCTTCCCTCGAGGAAAGATCAGTCTCTTTCCTGCGCAGCGCCTTTCTGCGAAACAGAAGCAGCAGGAGCAGCGCAAACATTCCCAGAGCGATCGGGATGATCATGGTGAGCTCCTGAATGGCGACTTCCGCACTTTCCCCAAACAGAAAGCCGCTGTAGCTTTCCAGCACTGCGATGCCGTTATTCAAAGCGTGAATGCAGATGGAAATCCAGAGATTTCCCGTTCTCACATAGAGGAAGCCGAAGACGAGACCGGCAAAAAACGCGAATACCACGTTGGAAAAATCTCCGTGGGCGAAGGCAAACACCAAAGCGGAAGCCACAATGGCAAAGCCCGCGCCGTGTTTCCGCAGGGCGGACAGCAGCACGCCCCGGAAGGCGAATTCCTCCATCACCGGCACAAGAACGGCGGTACTGAGCATTTCCAAAACAAACAGGGGCACGGTTTGATGACCGGACTGGGAGATGACCGAGGAAGGCTCGTATCCGAATTGGCTGAAAAAGTCCTGAATGGCAAAGGCGGGATAATTCCCCAGCAGGCAGAGGGCAAGTCCGGAGAGCACACACAAAAGCGCGGTGAAGAAGCCCACTTTTTCAAAGCGCAGGTAGTCGGTCACATCCTTGTGCCCGATTTTCAGATAGACGAGAAACGGCAGAGCTGTGGACAGCGGCACCAGAACAGTATTCAGCCATTGATAGCCCATGTCGCTATACAAAACATCATTGAACCGAAAAACGGAGAGCATCATCAGCAGATAACTGACAATCGCCCCGACAGCAGTCTGCATGAGCATGACAAAGCACAGGCGGTTGAGAGTCTTGGACGCCTGCTTCACTCTGGGATTTTTTTCCTGCTGCAGCGCAAAGGGCGGCGCATAGACCGTCTGCGGGTATGCCACCGGGACGTAGTAGACAGGCTGCGCAGGATACTGTACCGGTTGCGGGGGGTATTGTGCCGGCTGGGCAGGACAATTAAGTTGTCCCTGATAGACAGGCTGGGCGGGATACGCCTGATATCCCGGCTGGGCTGGATAGACGATCGGTTGGGGCGGATATGCCGGGGGTGTGCAACC
>JAFLRP010000063.1 GCA_022511515.1 Acutalibacter sp. | reverse complement strand
ACCGCCGATGGGCAGGGCGGATATGAAGCCATGGTGGAGAATACGGAGCGGCTGGGAGGCGGCGAGCCCCTCACCAGCGAGGAGCCCGATTACGCCGCGCCCGCCGGTGCAGCCCTTGACGGCTCACTGTACTCTCAGCTCACCGCGCGGCAGAAGGCCGCCTATGATGTGCTGGAGAGCGTCACTGTGGACCGGTTGCTGGCGGCAGGACAGGTGCAATATAACGATCTCCTGTACCGCCGCGTTCTGGTGCAGATCGACGGTCTTACCGGCACCACCATGACCGGCAAGGTCACAGGGGGCATATTCCGTCCCTCGGGAAGCGGCGTTGACGTGGAAAAGGGCATCTATACGGACCTGTGCGCCGCCATCGTAGCCCTGCGGTACGACCGCCCCGACATCCTCTGGATCGGCACCATGCGGTATGGATACAAGGTCACCGTATCCGGCACGGAGTCGGCCAAGGTCACCGATGTGATGTTTGACTTCTATCTAGCATACGGCGGCTCGGAGCAGGATATGCGGGAAGAAATGATGGCCCGGGCAAAGGTGATCGCCGATCAGGCCGCAGCCGCGCCCGACACCTACAGTAAGGTTTTGGCCGTCCACGACAGGCTGGCGGAGCTCAATGTCTACGGCGACACCGACGAGGACCTGTCCCACACCGCCTACAGCGCCCTGATCTCCGGCGATCCGTACGAGCCCGTGTGCGACGGGTATTCCAAGGCCTTTAAGATTATCTGCGGCATGTTGGAGATCCCCTGCGTGATGCCCTCCAGCGAAAACCACATGTGGAACAACGTGAAAATGGAAAACGGCCAGTGGTACAATGTGGACCTGACTTGGGACGACGAGGGCGAAAGCGTGCGGCACGATTATTTTCTGGTGGGTTCCCAGACCACGGTAGGAGGTACCGCCTTCTCCCAGCAGACAGACCACATCGAGGAAAACCCCTATGACGCCTATTTGGCGGAGAATCAGGGAAAGCTCCTGAATCCGGTGACGCTGAAATTCCCCACCAAGAGCACCATTTCCTACGTATATACCGGCAAGGATCAGGACAACCCCACTTTCCCGGACGTGCCGCTCAACGCCTGGTACTACGGGGCGGTGGAAGGAGCTGCGGAGCAGGGACTGTTTCAGGGCGATCGAGACGGACTGTTCCATCCGCTCAGAAACATCACTCGGGCGGAATTCGCCAGAGTGATGGCCAACGCGCTGAACGCCGATCTGACCGGATACGGCGGGTCCAGCTATTCCGATGTATCGGAAACTGCCTGGTATGCCGCAGTGGTGGCCTGGGCAAGAGACGCAGGGGTGATGCTGGGGTACGGCAACGGCACATTCCGTCCCAACGCGCCCATCACCCGGGAGGAGATGTGCGTGGTGATCTGTCAGGCCCTGCCGGAAAAGAAAGGCACGGGCAGCTTTGTGTTCCCGGATGACGCCGATATCTCTTCTTGGGCTAAGGAGTCCGTGTACGAGTGCTACGCCCAAAGTCTGGTATATGGCGGCGACAGAGGACGTTTCCTGCCCAAGGACAATATCCGGCGGTGTGAGACAGCCACCGTGTGTACCAAATTTGTAAACCTGCTGAAGCAGTAAAATCCAACAGATTTTCTCCCGGAGAAAAATCCTTCGGGAACGAATAGAGGAGTGAAGAACATGGAAACAGAACTTGCCAAGGCCTATGAGCCGCAAGAGGTGGAAAAGAGAATTTACGATTTTTGGATGAAAGGCGGCTGGTTCCACGCCGAACCCGATCCCAACAAGAAACCCTATACCATCGTGATCCCGCCGCCCAATATCACGGGGCAGCTCCATATGGGTCATGCATTGGACGAGACCATGCAGGACATTCTGATCCGCTGGAAGCGAATGCAGGGCTATTCCGCTCTGTGGCTGCCCGGCACGGACCACGCATCCATCGCCACGGAAGCGAAGATCGTGGAAGCCATGCGGGAAGAAGGGGTTTCCAAAGACGACATCGGCAGAGACGGCTTTTTGGAGCGCGCCTGGGCGTGGAAAGAAAAATACGGCGGACGCATCGTGGAGCAGTTGAAGCTCCTGGGTTCTTCCTGCGATTGGGATCGTCTGCGGTTTACCATGGACGACGGCTGCAGCAAGGCAGTGCGCCACGTGTTTGTCAAGCTCTATGAGCAGGGCTTGATCTATCGGGGCGAGCGCATCATCAACTGGTGTCCCAACTGCCGCACCGCCATTTCCGACGCCGAGGTGGATTTCGAGGAAAAGGAAGGCTTCTTCTGGCATCTCCGTTATCCTTTGGCAGATGGCTCCGGCTATATCGAGCTTGCCACCACCCGCCCGGAGACCATGCTGGGCGATACTGCCGTGGCGGTCCATCCCGAGGACGAGCGCTACAAGCATCTGGTGGGCAAGACCGTCATTCTGCCCCTTGTCAACAAGGAAATCCCCATCATCGCCGACGAGTACGTGGAGATGGATTTCGGCACCGGCGTGGTGAAGATCACCCCTGCCCATGACCCCAACGACTT
>JAFLRP010000062.1 GCA_022511515.1 Acutalibacter sp. | reverse complement strand
GCCCGCTTTTTCTGCGGCGTCGCTGTCGATGATGGTGTCTCCTACATAGACGGGGCGCTGCAGATGATTGCGCTCCACCACCAGCCGGATATTGCCGTCCTTCAGCAGCCCGGTGACGCCGTTGCATTCCCAGTCCGTAAAGTAGCATTCCAACTGATGGGCTTCTAAAAAGCAGGGGATATACCCGTCGTTGCAATTGCTGACGATGAAAAGCGGCACGACCTTGGACAGCGCTTCCAGCATTTCTTCCAATCCCTCATATAAAATACCGCCGTTTTTCCTCAGGTACTCGTTTTCCACTTCACAGCAGCGATCAAAGAGCTCCAGCCCCCGCTCCTCGGAGAGATGGGGGTACAGGGTCTTCATCAGGATTTCCGGGGTCATGCCCATCACGCCCTCCAACTCCTGCACCGTAGGCGGACGCTCCACGTCCGGCACATCCTTCAGCGCCAGCTTCCAGGATTCCCAAATGGCCAATGTCGCGTTCCACAGCGTGCCGTCCAAATCAAATAGAATGCCGTCGTATTTCATCGTTTCAATCCTCTCAATTCTCTCAAGCTTTTTCTTCCCTGCGCAAATACGCCTGTGTGTACGGGCAGACTTGTATACATTTTCCGCACAAGGTGATTTCCTCATGGACCCGTTCTGCCGCCAGCTTTCTGGCAGCTTTCCGGCAGGCTTCCACGTCCACCAGCTTCTCCCGTGGGACAGAGACTGACCACAGGTTTCCGTGAATGGCATGGCCGGGACAGTGTTCAGTGCAGTTCCGACACTCGCCGCATCGGGAAACACCGATCGGCTGCCCGGTGCGGTCAAACACCCCGTCGGTGAGGACGGAGCTCAACCGCACCGCCGACCCATATTCTGGTGTGACCAGCAATGCGCTTTTACCGATCCACCCCAGCCCCGCCCGTGTGCAGCAGGTTTTGTGGGGGACAGCCGTGCGATACCCGGCGTGCTCCACCACAGAAGTGGTGGTTTGGGCAACGGCGCGGAAGCCTTTGCTTTGTATGTATTCTGCCGCCGCCTCGGCAAGCTGATTCAGCTTGCCGTTGACAGCGTGATACGCCTCGAAATAGTCTCTTGTCGGCCCGTTTTCAATTCCCTGCACTGTGGGGATAGGGAGCGGAACTGCCAAAGCCACGGCGTGATCCAGTCCGTCATAGGAAAGCCCTGTCATATCCGCAAAGCCTACCAGCCCGGCGCCCATTTCCCGCAGCAGACCACCCAACTCTTCGGAGGAGAGGAAATTCATGTCCGCTCCTCCTTGTCCACAAAATCATAGGGCGTTTCCTGATAGACGAAATAATTCAGCCAGTTGGAAACGAGGAGATGGGCGTTGCTCCGCCAGACAAAGGGCGGGGTTTTGGTATCATCGTCATTGGGGAAATAGTTGTAGGGAATTTTCGGATTCAGCCCCCGGTTGATATCCCGGAAATATTCCTTCGCCAGAGTGTCCCGGTCGTACTCGGCGTGGCCCGTCACAAAGAACTGCCGCCCGTTCAGCTCCGCCACAATGTGCAGACCCGCCTTTTCAGACGCCGCCAGCGGGATCAGCTCCTCATGGGCCTTTACGTCCTCTAGCCGGATCCCCGTATACCGGGAATGGGGGGCATAGTAATTGTCATCGAATCCCCGCATCAGCGGATGGTAGGGATTCCACACCGTGTGCTCGTAAATGCCGCTGAGCTTTTCCGGCAGAGGATATTTCGGGATGCCGTAATGGTAGTACAGTCCGGCCTGGGCTCCCCAGCAGATGTGCAGAGTGGAGAAGACGTTCGTCTTACTCCATTCCATGATGGCACACATTTCCTCCCAGTAGTCCACTTCCTCAAAGGCAAGCTGCTCCACCGGAGCGCCGGTAATGATCAGTCCGTCAAATTTTTCGTCTTTCACGTCATCGAAAGTCTTATAAAAGGTATTTAAGTGCGAGGAACTGGTATGTTTGCTCACATGGCTGGCGGGGTGGAGCAGCTCCACGTCCACCTGCAAGGGCGTGTTGCCCAGCAGCCGCAGAAGTTGAGCTTCCGTCTCCAATTTGGTGGGCATCAGATTCAGAATGGCGATTTTCAGCGGACGGATATCCTGACTTGCCGCGCGCTCCGAGGTCATGACGAAAATATTTTCCCGTCCCAGCACCTCCACGGCGGGCAGTTCCGCCTGAATACGAATGGGCATATTGATACCACCTTCCCGTTCATACAAGATTTTGGGGTTTGTGCAGAAAAGTGCGAAACGCAAAGAAAAATGCTTGCGTTATTTTCTGAATACATGGTATACTAATTGCGACAATTATATCACATTTGGCTGTCGGTTGTACAGAAAACTTCCCAAAGTTTTTCAGAATTCCGGCAACCCCATCTTTTGCCAAGAAAAATTTTTCAAAAACATGAAAAAAGTTGTTGACAGAGGGGAATGAGTGTGGTAAGATAGTCAAGCGCTCTGAGGAGCGAGGACCTTGAAAATTAAACAACGAGAAGAAGGAAGGACCCGTGAATTCTGAGAGTAGAACTCTTAGGATGAA
>JAFLRP010000061.1 GCA_022511515.1 Acutalibacter sp. | reverse complement strand
CAGCACCCATCTTTGCGGCCCAAAATGCCGCTGACTGCGTTAAAAAATCTTGAAATACACAAAGTATTCCTGCGATTTTTGCCTTGTCAGCAACATTTTTGACGCGTAAATCTGAATACTTTGTCTATTGGTACGGCTTCTAAAATCGGTTTGTCTCATATGAGACAAACCGATTTTATACTATTCTCTCGTTAAAATATCTCATTTTAACGGGAGCCGCTGTGCCCAGCACAGCGGCTCGTCTCATAAGAAATCCAACGCGCCTGTGGCGCTATAAAAAGCAGCCAAAGTCTGCTTTTTAATGGATTCCAGTATTATATGACCGCCGGGGCTTGTTTTCCGCCGGCATCCCCTTGGGGCAGACCGGGGCCCGTTCTATAGTATCAGAGCCTCTCCGCCCAATCCCGGAAGAATTTTGAGAGATTATCCGTCGCTCCAGCCAGCCCCACGTCGGAGGTTCGCAGATCGCAGCGGTCACAATACCCACGCACCAGCGCCCTGACTTGGGACAGCACGGAAGAAAAACTTTCTTCAAGGCTGGTCTTGCTGCCGGTATCGAGCTTTGAAAACAGTTCGGCGATGCCAAGCTCCGTTTCCACCGCGTCCTTGCTGCCGGATGTACCTGCGGCATAGGACGCCGTCCTCGCCCACGCCTCAGCTTTTTCTACTTGGGCCACGCCGTTTTCGTACAGGCGGTCAACGGCGGAAGAAAACAGCTTGCCGATCTCTCCCTTGCCGCCGCCGTAGTAGTTCCCCAGCGACTTCGCGATCCCCATCTTTGCAAACGCCTCGATATTATTGGCGGTCAGAGAGCCGGAAGTGATCCCGTTGAAAGCGCCGGACAGCTCCCGGCCCATCTTCTGCATATCCGTCAGTTGAGATATGGTCACGTCCGCGCCGCCGATGGTGAGTTTGCTTTGCAGCTTGCTCAAGTCCGGGGCTTCGCCGTTTTTGATCTGCCGGGCCAACTCGCGCACGACTTCCGTCATTTGCTCTTGGACGGCGTTCACATCGCTTTGGGAGTAGTTTCCGTTCGTAAAGAAGTCCAAGGCGTCGCGCACAAAGTTCACGTCCGCGATGTTCCGATACGCAAACTCCTCGTTTTCGCCCAAAGCGGCGTATTCCTTCGCCGCCTCCAGCAGAAAGTCCGTGCCGCGGTAAAAGAAGCCGTGCGTGGCTCCGCCTGCCGCCGCGCTCCTGTTGGCGTCCTCGGCGGTGATGACGTTGGGGTCGATCGTCTCCACAATGAGACCGCCGCTGGGCCGGTTTTGAATGACCGTTTTCCCGTCCTCCGCGCCGCCGCTGCTTTGGGCAAAGCGGGATGTGAGATCAACGACGTCCATTCGGCCCTCCCGGAAATCCCGGCTCAAACGCTCGGAATTTTCCTTCAGCGCATCCGCGCCCGCCTGATGGACTTTTTGACCGGCCTGCCCGCTTTGAGCCGCCCCGCCGCCAATATGCTTGACAAAAGCGGCGTTATTCACCAGATCGGGGTGAAGCTGCCCGGATGGTAAAATCGTCGGAATTGACATGACACACAACCTCCAAATATGTTTTTCGATCCGCATAACTCACTGCCGCTCCCAAGCGGCATTTTACGCTATGCGCATCATGACGTCAAAATCGTCTCTATTCTATACAACGCAAAATGAATAGGCTTTTTGACAAAATTCCAAAAACAGAGAAGCGGGGGCCCGTTTCCGAAGCCTCCCGCGGGGATTGATATTGTGCTGCCGCCGCTCCCTACGCTTCCGACGCTTTCAGCATCGTCCGCGTCCTGAGCGCGAGCGGGGACATCCCGCGCCGCTCCTCCATGCGGCGTCCGGCGCAGTAGTCCGGCATAAAGCGCCTCTAAAAACCGTGCGCGCTGCGCAGAGCAAACGGATATCTCATGGTATCTACTACGATGTGCCGTTTGCGCCCTTTTATTTTTCCCTCCGTCAATCCCGCGTTCTTCCGCGGCTGAGGTGGTTTTTACGCTCTGCGAGTCAATGATTGCGCAGCTAATCCCGCATAAACAAAGGAAAACCGCCGAATCTCACGGATTCAGCGGTTTTCCTTTCTGGTGCCTCGTCGGGGATTCGAACCCCGGACACCCTGCTTAAAAGGCAGGTGCTCTGCCGACTGAGCTAACGAAGCGGGTTTATCTATGTGGTACGGACGAACCGGAAAAGTCTGGCAGGGATGGCTGGACTCGAACCAGCGAATGAGGGAGTCAAAGTCCCTTGCCTTACCGCTTGGCTACACCCCTGTGTGGAAAGAGGGATCGGGGCGAACCCGATCCCTCCCCTTTTGTGGGGTGGGTAAAGGGACTCGAACCCTCGACACCCGGAACCACAATCCGGTGCTCTAACCAACTGAGCTACACCCACCACATGTTGCTGTATGCCAGCGTGCGCGCAATGCTGTGGGCGTGGTACGCCAGAAGGGATTCGAACCCCCGACCCACGGCTTAGAAGGCCGTTGCTCTATCCAACTGAGCTACTGGCGCATGGATGGAGCAGGTGACGGGAATCGAACCCGC
>JAFLRP010000060.1 GCA_022511515.1 Acutalibacter sp. | reverse complement strand
GGCTTACCCCGCGCAAGTTCAAGGTTTTAAATGCTTGATTCCGCTTCAAAAAGAGAGGATTCTGTGGTAAAATGGAAAAAGCTTATGCGGGGAGATCATTCTTTCGGAGGATGTGTTGACATGGTGACAGGAATCCTTGGAATGCTGGAGACAGCGGCCATTGCGTCCATCGGTTTTTTGGTCAAGAAATATGTGTTTTTAGAGCCGGATCTGGAGGCCGGGAAACAGCGGGCCTATTATGGGATCAGCTGTCTGCTGATTGCCATCGCCTTTTTCGTTTTTGGAAAAGACGGGGCATCCCTGGCGGCGCTGGCCCTGATCGGACTGAATATCTGCCTGGCCCGGGAAGCCCACCGGCTGTGGGGCCTGCTCTTAATGATCCCGTTTTTGGGGATCATTAACGGCCTTCTGCTTCCGGCCATGCTGGTGCCGCCGTATCTTTTCTCCCTGTCGGAGGCGGGAACACAGCTCTACCAGTTTGCGGTGTACGCTTTGCTTTCGGCCTTGCTTCTGCTGTTTGGTTGTAAAGGGCGGACATGGCGGCTCTGGTTCCAGGAAAACATGGGACACCGGAGTTTGCAGCGGTCGGAGAAGTGCCTTCTCTGGATGGTGGGCGTCCTGATGCTGTGCTTCTCCAACGCCGGCGTGATGAAAATCGTAGGCGGCAGCGCCCAGGCGGTCAATGGCCCCTATGGGCCGGAGATTTCCGCCTTCATCGGCATCAGCAGTATGGCGGCCTTCGTCATGACCATCACCATCATCGTGCTGATCATGCAGGGCAACCAGCGCTCCTTTTACCATCAGCAGGTTTCCCACATGCAGTCCGGCATGATCTCCTTTATGGCAGAAGTGGTGGAAAATCGGGACGACAATACCGGCGGCCACATCAAACGCACCGCAAAATACGTAAAGGGGATTGCGGAGCAGCTGAAAAAGCAGGGCCTGTACAGTGATATTCTGACAGACCGGTATATGGAGGATATGGTGGTGGCGGCGCCCCTCCATGACATTGGCAAAATCCATATCCCGGACGCCATTTTGAACAAGCCGGGCAAGCTGACAGACGAAGAGTTCACCATCATGAAGACCCACACCTCAGCGGGAGAGCAGCTGCTCACCCACGCAAAGGCGGAGTTGGGCGAGTCCGATTATTTGGACATGGCGGTGGACATGGCGGCCTACCACCACGAGTGGTGGAGCGGAAGGGGCTACCCCTATGGGATCGGCGGCGGTGACATCCCCCTCTGCGCCCGGATCATGGCGGTGGCGGACGTGTTTGACGCGCTGACCTCCAAACGCAGCTATAAAAACGCCATGCCCCTGGAAAAGGCCTACGCCATCATTCGGGAGGAATCCGGCACCCACTTTGACCCGGTGGTGGTGGAGGCGTTCTTCGCAGCGGCGGAGGCGAAAGAGATCGTTGTCGAATAAGGAAACGGCACAGCAGACAGAAAGCCGGGAAATCTTCCGATTTCCCGGCTTTCTATATGATGTTAACCATACGTCAGGCTTTGGATTCCAGTTCGGCGCCGTATTTCAGGACCAGGGAAAAGAGGATCAGGCCAATGCCCAGGGTAATGCCGCCTGCGTTATCGAAATTATTGAATGCGGAAAGTCCGATCCTTTCGTAAATGGCGTCCGTCAGGCACATGGAAACAAAGGAGAGAACCATGGCGCTGATGCCGAGCCGCTTCACTTTTTCCGCCCCGGTGACGGTGAAGGGCGTGCCGTCTGCGAGCTCCGCACGGAAGTAGCGGTAGAGTAATGTCAGCAGCACGGCGCCGAACAGGGCGGAAACGGCTGTGGCGATCAGAAGCCATATGGCCTGGGAGCCGTTCACGCCCGCGGTGTCAGCAAAGCTGCCCAGCAGCGGCACTTTGTCTGCCAGGTCCCCGGCAGCCAGGGAACCGGCCCCCGCCAGAAGCAAAGCGGCGGCCACATAGGCCAGGACCATCCCGATCTTCGCAAGTGTCATAAATACCCGCATGACTTTTTGAATCTTTTCCAGTGTGCTCATTCGCTTACTTTCCTCTCCTCGTTGTAATGCAATAGGTTTCCGATGTGGTCTTTCTCAAAGAACATCTCCTTATTTGTCAGAACCACCAGGGCCGCCGCCAGGGTGACGACGATGGTCTCCACGCATTTCGTCTGGGGCGTCATGGCGATCTTCTCCTGCATGGTGTTCACAAACAGGTGGAAGATGATACAGGCCAGCATACTCCGGTTGTTCTTCACGTATACCCAGGTGGTCAGAAAGCCCATGGGGCTGACACTGACCAGAAAATTCAGCACATAGCCCACGCCCAGCTCCCGGAGTCCGTAATGATAGGTTCCCGCAATCCAAAAGAGCGGCAGATGCCACAGTGCCCACACAAAGCCGAAGATGATAGACTCCGTAAACCAGGAGAAATAGGCGGCCACGGAATCCTCCCCGTATCCGCGCCAGCCCACCTCCTCGATGGTTGCCGCCAGCAGAATGGTGAGCAGAGCCGATGTCCCGCCGATGGAGAAGGAGAAATCCTCGGTAAAGGCAAACTGACTGAGGGATTGCCCGAACAGGGTGGAGAGCAGGATCGAGAGGGC
>JAFLRP010000059.1 GCA_022511515.1 Acutalibacter sp. | reverse complement strand
GCTCACGGTGTTTTCACTCATGCCCACAGCCTTGCCAATCGTTTTGTAGCTCGGCCAGCACTGATGCGTCTTTCGGTTTTCACAGCGGCGCAGGTACGCGTAGACCGCCAGCTCACCGGGGCAGAGGCCGAGCATAAAAATATCGTTGGGGAACGGGAATGTGTTTTTGTAGGAATCGTAATTTTGCCGCCTGCTCAACCACTTGCACCACCCTTCGCGTGTTGCTCGACCCACTGGATGAATTTCGCTTTGGGTATTACAATTCGGTTGCCAACTTTGAGGACGGGGAAGTCTGCCTCATGCATCAACTCATACGCGCTGGATGGAGCGACGCCCAGCGCCTTTGCTACAATTGCCGCGTTGAGAAACAGCGGCAGGTCGTCGTAGCTTTTGTACTCAGAACTTTTCACGTCTATCATCCTTTCGGTGTTTACTGTCCCTTCCCTTTGGGACAACTCCATGGTAAAATAAATCCAGAGGAGTTTACATCAGGAAGTGATCTTTTTGAGGAGGTGGCGTGTGTGGCATTCGGCGGTTCTCAGCTTCTGATGATCGAGGAAGGAGTAGGACGGTTTTCCACGGTGCTGCATTATGGAGACGGAACGGAGACGCATCTCCCTGTCACCACGCCGGCGAAAGATTTGATCACGGCCACGGAAATTGATTACCGCAAATACCGCGGAGAGATCAAACGCCTGCGGGACGAGCATCCGCTGTTTGAGGATCGGCTCGACATTCCAGTGGCAGACTTTGAGGACTTTGTGGCGGAGGCATTGCTGCTGCCATCCATGCTTGAGAAGACTGACCCAGTGAGTTTCTTTGTGCTGGGTGGGCTTCTGCACCGGAGCTTGCAGACGGAGGACGACGGCAGCGCGTCGTTTTTGTTGGATGCCGCGGGGGAACTGCTTTACATACTTGAGGAACCGATCCGCGCGCAGATTCGTCTGCGGAATATTTTCGAGATGACCTTTGACGGAATGGAGCGGGCGACACAACGGGAGCGATTTGAGAGGCTTTGCCAAGTCTACCCCGATGTGGGCAGGCTGTGCGACTCTGCCAGTCTGCCCGATGTGGAGCAAAGACAGAGGGCCTTTAGGGTCACCTCTATCTTTGGCCTTCGGTTGCTGGAGTTGGCGCTATACTTCCAGCAGGACACGCAGCGTATTGCGCGGTGCGATTACTGCTGGGGTTGGTTCATCCCGAAAACGAAAAAAGTCACCCGGTACTGTGACCGGGTGACGGACGGGTTTCCTTGTAAGCAGAGAGGCTCACGGTTCAAACGGAACTTGGTGGAGGAGCAGGACGGCGCTCTCCGGGTATACAGCCAACTGCGGGATCGGATGTATGCCCGTTTTCTGCGCTGGCAGGACGCCGCGCCGACTGAGCGCGCAAATCTGATTCCCATGGACTATGATCAGTACACCACATGGAGCGAGAACGCGCGTCTGGCCCGGATGGAGTACTTGGATGGGAAACTCACCATCGAAAAATTTCTGCGGCGGATCGACACGACCCATGAGCTGAAAAGCTACGAGGCGGATAAAGCAGAACTGGTGGAGGAAACTGTGTGGCAGCACATGGTGACAGGTGACTTCAATTTTGATGCGGAGACGCACTACCCTGAGACGATGCAGGTGCTTGACTTGGGCGCGGAAGACCCCAAGTGGGAATTGCAGACGGCGGACGAACTGCGGCGGGAGGATCAGAAAGGACATCAGAGTTTGCGGGAGAAATACGGTAAGGAGTAAAAAGGGCAAGGGCCAGACTGGTCTTCAGTCCGGCCTTTGCTTTTATTGTTTATGTGGCGCAACTTTTGGGTGGGGTTTTGGCCTATGGTAAACCGTCTATAAAGGGGGAGTGCGGACTAATGAGAGCCCCGAAAAGATTGTGTAAAAGAGAATAAAAGACATCCTTTCAGTCAAGAATGGGAGCAGGAAAACAACTTGATTGAAAGGATGTATTATTATGGAAAAGAGCCCGAAGGAAATGCTGAAGGCCTACGTGGACAGCCAGAAGTTCAATAGCACCACAGAGATCATGGACGCAATGAAGGAAATGTTCCGGGATGTATTGCAGCAAGTAATGGAGAGCGAACTGGATGCGGAGCTGGGATACGAAAAAAGTCAGCGCACGTCGGAAACCGCCGTCGAAAACAATGGCCGGAATTACCGGAATGGATACTCGAAAAAGACAGTAAAAACGCAGCTGGGAGCGGTGGAGGTGAAGGTGCCAAGGGATCGGAACGGAGAATATGAACCAAAGATCATCGGCAAGTATAACCGGAATGCGGACGGAATGGAGGAGAAAATACTGGGTTTGTACGCCTGCGGGATGAGCCAGCGGGATATCTCAGAGCAGATCAAGAGTCTGTACGATGTGGACATCTCGCCGGAACTGGTGAGCAAGATCAGTGAGAAGATCATGCCGGAAGTCACGGCGTGGCAAAACCGGCCCCTGGAACCGGTCTATCCGTTTGTATTTCTGGACGCCATTCACTACAAGGTGAAGGAGAACCACCAGTACCAGACAAAGGCGGCCTATGTGGTGCTGGGCATTACGATGGACGGCACGAAGGATATTCTGGGCGTATGGATTGGGGAGCACGAGAGCAGC
>JAFLRP010000058.1 GCA_022511515.1 Acutalibacter sp. | reverse complement strand
GCTGTGCCGAGGTGGTGGAGTGGTTGGGCCAGCAGGAGAATCCCCAGGGCAAGGGCTGGGCCACTGGCGCAGGCTACGGGGAGAAAATCCTCACCATCCTCAAAGCCATCCTCGCCACCGCTGGCGGGGCGGCTTCTTCCGCAGATGTACCGTTCTTGGTGAAGGTTACGGTCACCGACCTCAACATCCGCACTGGCCCCGGAACGGACACAGCCAGGACCGGGAAGTTTACCGGAGCTGGGGTGTTCACCATCATGGAGGTCAAGGACGGCCCCGGCTCTACCAAGGGCTGGGGCCGTTTGAAATCCGGCGCGGGCTGGATTTCGCTGGACTACGCGCAGAAGATTTAACAACAGTTCACGCCCACCGGGGATTCCTCGGTGGGCTTTTTTGTTTTCCGTACCCTGACAAATCCACCTCTTTTTCTGGGTATTCCGAAGGAGGTGTGACTTTATGACCACCGAACAGAAAACTCGAATTCTTACCCTTCGGACGCAGGGCTATCTCCATTGATGCCTGCCCGGATAATCTTCTGCGCTTCCGATTCCGGGACGGCCGCGCAGCAGAGTACCGCTGGAGAGACCGCTCTCGCCGGGAGAGCTGGACGGAGGAGATGCGGCAGGCGGCGCGTCAGAAAGCTTTATCACGGAGGTAATGGTCATGGCAGAGAAGAAGGTACGAAAAATCGAGGCAACCGCGCCTCTGCACACAGCACAAGCCCTCGCTCCGGTGAAAAAGCGCCGGGTGGCAGGGTATGCCCGTGTATCTACCGACAAAGACGAACAGCAGAACAGCTACGAAGCCCAAGTGGACTATTACACCAGTTACATCCAGAGCAACCCGGAGTGGATCTTCGCCGGGGTCTATTCGGATGCTGGGATCACTGGAACCAGCATGAAAAAGCGGGACGGTTTCAACCAGATGGTGGCGGACGCCCTGGCGGGGAAAATCGACCTGATCCTCACCAAATCAGTGAGCCGTTTCGCCCGGAACACGGTGGACAGCCTGACCACCGTCCGAAAGCTGAAGGAAAAGGGTGTGGAGGTCTACTTTGAGAAAGAAAATATTTACACCTTGGACTCCAAAGGGGAACTGCTCATCACCATCATGTCCAGCCTTGCCCAGGAGGAGGCCCGGAATATCAGCGACAACACCGCCTGGGGCCAGCGCAAGCGGTTCGCAGACGGTAAAATGAGCTGGGCTATTCCCATTTTCTCGGTTATAAAAAGGGCGCGGAAGACGGCGAGATGGAGATCGTAGAGGAGGAAGCGGTAATTGTCCGGCGTATTTACGCGGAGTTTCTTGCCGGGAAAACGACCTACGACATCGCCGCCCGTCTTACAGAAGACGGCATCCCCACCCCGGCAAAAAAGACCGTCTGGCATGCCAGCACGGTGGACAGCATCCTCCACAATGAAAAATATAAGGGGGACGCAATTTTACAAAAACGATTTACTGTAGATTTTTTATCCAAGAAAACCAAGAAAAACGAGGGCGAATACCCCCAATACTACATCGAAAATAATCATCCCGCCATTATCCGGCCGGAGGTGTTCGAGATGGTGCAGGAGGAGTTCCGTAGGCGTCAGGCGGCGGGCGGACACGCCCAGTGCAAAACACCTTTCTCCGGGCGGATCGTCTGCGCGGACTGCGGCGGTTTCTACGGCAGAAAAGTTTGGCACTCCGGGAGTAAGTACGCCAAGGTTCACTGGCACTGCAATAACAAGTTTCAAAAGCGACACTACTGCTCCACACCTACCCTCAAAGAGGAAAGTATCGGGGAGTGCTTCGTGGCAGTGTTCAACAGTCTGCTGGCGAGGAAAACAGAACTCGCGGAAAATTATGCTCTCTGCCTGAGCGCCATCACCGATACCTCTGCCCATGAGTCGCGGCTGGATGCCATCAACCGGGAGTGCGGGGATCTGTCCACCCTCATTAACGCGCTGCTCCAACAGGGCAGCAAGCAGAACGGTTCGATGCAGGAGATCAACCAACGGTATGAGGAATATGTAGCCCGGTATGACGCCCTCCAACAGGAGAAGCAGGGGGTCAGCGCCCAGATCGCCCTCTGCCACGCCAAGCGGGTACAGGTAGGCGCATTCCTCGCCGAGCTGGAGAAGCGGAAAACACCTCTGACTGAATTCGACCCGCTGGTCTGGCAAGCCACCATCAATTACATGAAGGTAAACCCGGACTGCACCGTGACCTTCGTGTTCCGGGACGGAACTGAACTGACCCGTTCCATTGAGCCGGGTGTACGGCAGTACAAGAAGCGCAAGAGGGTGGAGGAACATACCGATGGCAAATGAAAAAATTATTACGCCCATCTATCAAAAGTTGCCGGAAAAAAGTGTCCTGCGGGTCGCGGCCTACCCACATTGACCGCCACCACATCCATAATCATATCATCTGGAACTCCACCAGCTTAGACCACACACGGAAATTCAGATATTTTTGGGGCAGCACCCGCGCGGTTCGTCGTCTGAGTGATACCATCTGCGTTGAGAACGGCTATTCCATTGTGGAGCAGCCCAAGGACCGGGGCAAGAGCTATAACAAGTGGCTGGGAGACAAAGCACCTTGCCACCGGGACCGTCTCCGCATGGCAATCGACGCC
>JAFLRP010000057.1 GCA_022511515.1 Acutalibacter sp. | reverse complement strand
AAATATAGGGAGCGTTTCCCTCCATGGGAATGCCCTCCACCGCGGAAGCCGTATCGTGGGTAGCACAAAGCACCGCCTTGATGCCCTGATATTTCCCAATCACCGTGCCGGGCTGGGCAAGGGGCTTGAACAGACGGGCGGGCAGACCCAAGCGCTGAATGATTTCCGAATGGTATGCCCCGTCACTGACTAAGCCGGTGGTGGTGGCGTTGGTGTATTCGTGGCTTTTCACGCCGGTGAGTTTGTACAGCAGATATTCCGGGATCATGAGAAATCCGCAGGCTTTTTCTAAGCGCCCAGACAGCTTGTCGGCGTACAACTGGTAAATGGTATTAAAAGGCTGGAACTGGATACCCGTCTTGCGGTACAACTCGGAAAAGGAAATTTTCTCGTGTACCTGCGGAATGACTGCTTCTGTCCGGCTGTCCCGGTAAGCGTAGCAGGGCCAAATCTCTTCCTTGCCGTTCATCAGGACGTAATCCACCGCCCAAGTGTCGATGGAAAGGCTTTCGATATTCGGGAAGCTTTCCTTGGCAATGGTAATGCCCTTTTTCACATGCTCCAAAAGGCTTTCCATGTCCCAATAGAGGTGGCCGTCCTGGGCCAATACGCCGTTGGGAAAGCGGTAAACTTCTTGGGTTTTCAGCTCGCCGCTTTCCTGCCAGCCCACGATATGCCGGCCAGAGGACGCGCCGATGTCGATCGCCAGATATACTCCCATAAAACTCCCCCTTTGTTTTTATAGAAGTATTATCTCATATCGATGAGGTTTTTGCAAGATTTCCCAAGGCACAAAAAGGCAAAAAAAACCCGTTGTCCCAAAGGAGAACGGGGATTTTTGGTTCAGTGGTTTGCGAAAATTTTGTCCGCCGCGCCGGTCCTGCGCAAGGCAAGGAGCAGAGGAAGTCCCAGCACGTAGCAGACAGCGAATTCTCCCAGTCCCACGGACAGCGCTCCCGCGCCGAAAGCAGCCCAGGAGAAATTGGACCAGGCAAAAGCTCCCGCATCGGACAGGCAGGCCACTTCCAATCCTACGATGACCGTGTTTGCCAACACCGGAGGCAAAGGGGCGAGAACGGGAATGCCGTTCCATTCCACCTTGGCCGCCGCCCGGGTGCCGATGGCCGCCAGCAGCGTGGCCGCCGTGCCGAACACCCAGTCTACCATGCCAAGAGGACTTGCCAGATTGGACAGGAGACAGCCCAGCGTCAGGCCGGGAATGGCCGTGGGGGTGAAGACCGGCAGCACCGTCAGCGCTTCGGAGAAGCGAAACTGCACCGGCCCGTAGGCGAGATTCGCCGCCGCTGCCACATAGGTGAGGACAGCGTACAGCGCCGCAATCACGGCGCCCTGCGCCAGATTGCGGATTTGCTTTGAAGTTTTCATAGTACCGTTCCTTTCGTGCGGACAATGCCATACAAAACGTGTGCGGTACTGCCCGAAAGCAGTTCCACACAAGGATTGTATTTGGCTTGTCCTAGTATTGTTTAAGGTCAGGATGTCGCGACTGACCGTAAAAATCCGCCCTGCGGCGGATTTCTACAAAAGGCAGTATACTCCTTTTCGGCAAGAAATGCAAGTCTGTTTGTTCCGGTCATTCCTTGGGCAGCAAATGAGAAGGCTTGCCGGTGCAGGTGAGAATCAATTTGTGCATGGCGCGGGTACAGGCCACATAGAGAATATTTCTGTCGAAATCCGTGTGATAGGTCTCCTCCTGGGCAGAGGGCACGATGACTTCATCGAATTCCAGACCCTTGGACATCTGGACAGACATGACTGTGCAGCCATTGTGGAAGGACTTGCTGTCCGGCAGGATCAGATTGACCTCCGCCCCGCGCTCCTTTAGTTTTTCGTACAGGGCCTCCGCTTCCGGGTTGGTGCGGGTGAGGACGCCCAAGGCGTTGTACTCACCCTGATGGAACTCGGAAATCAGCTTTAGCAGCTCCTCGATTTCCTGCTCCTCCGTGTCAAAGGAAAGGACCTTCGGCTTGTCCCCGTGGCGCTCTACGGCCTGAAAATCCTGATCGGCTGCGATTTTCTTGGCGTAGTGAATGATCTCATAGGTGGAACGGTAGCTCTTTTCCAGCCGCATCAGGACAGAGCCCTCGTAGAGCTGGTGAAGGTCTTCCAGCGAATACTGACAGTTGGGGTTGATGGACTGTCCGAAATCCCCCAAAATCGTTTTCGGGCACTGGAATAATCGGTTCAGAACGGCGTATTGGATGGGGGTGTAATCCTGCATTTCGTCAATGACAAGGTGCTTGATCAGCCGGCTCTCCTGCACGCCGGTGAAGTAGGATTGCAGATAGAGGAAGGGGTACACGTCGTTCCATTCCAGCACGCCTTTTTGGACAGGCTTGTACATTCTGCTTTCACCCATCCAGGCGTAAAATCCCTTGTACGCTTGGAGTGTGGTCTTGTAGACCAGCATTTTCCGAAGAGCTTGGAAAATCACGTTTCGGTGGGGCGGTTTTTCCTCCCGGAGGAATTCGTTTTCCAGCCGGCTGTAAATGTCGTCCGCCACCTGTTCCAATCGTTTCATGAGCGGGAAACGGCGGTAGATATTAACCCGATCCTTGATCCAGTCCGCCGGGACGGAAAAGTCTCCGAAAATAAAGTCCTGAGGCCG
>JAFLRP010000056.1 GCA_022511515.1 Acutalibacter sp. | reverse complement strand
CATATCCGCCTGTGCCAAAGACCTTATACCAAACATAATATGTTCCGGCGTCTGTCCCTGTAGGAATCGTTCCGGAAAACTCCCCATCCGACGGCGCGGTTGTTTTGGACGTGCCGATGGCATATTGCATCGTGCCGTTCTGGGCGGTGCCCGCCGTGATTAACTTCTGGGATCCGCCGTTATAGGTGGGGCTGGCGCTCTTCGGTGCGGTATAGGTCGGAATGGCCCGCTCCGCCGGATTTTGAAGGGTGGGTCGGCCAAAGGCCTCGCTCATTTTCCAGATGCTGTCGAAGTCCCAATTGTTAAAGCTGTTTTGTGTTTTGAAGTTGGCTTCAGGCAGAGGCGATGCGCCATTATCAGATGCGGCAGCATCACTGCTCAAATAGCCGATCCCATAATCTGCTGTTCCCGCAAGGTAGTAGCAGTTTTCCACACTGCCATAGCTGGATTTGGAGCTGTAGCAATGTCCCACAACACCGCCGACATAACTGCCGCCCGTTGCACTTGTTACACTGCCGAAATTGTAGCAGTTCGAGATCGGGTTTCCCGTATATCCTGCGACTCCGCCGACATAGGCGCCGCCCGTCACTGCTCCGGTGTTATAGCAGTTCCCCATAGTTGCACTGCTATATGAACTGATATATCCCGCAATTCCGCCGACATATTGGGCATTCTCCCCGGTGACCGTTCCGATGTTGTAGCAGCTACTGATGGACTTGAAGCTGTCGCAATATCCTACAATGCCGCCAACAAAGACTGTATTACCGCTGGCGGTGCTCGTCACGCTGCCGGAGAAATAACAGTTCTGTATGGTGCTGTTAACAAAGTATCCCACAATACCGCCGACACATTTGGCATTGGCTTTGATCGCGCCCTCTACGCCAAGATTCTGAATGGCTTTAAAGCCGTCGACATGGCCAAACAGACCTGCATAATCGTCGGTAACACTGGTGATTTTCAGTCCGGTGATTTTGTGTCCGCCGCCATCAAAACTTCCTTCAAAGTATCTTCTACTGCTGTTTCCAATGGGCGTCCAGTTGCTGTATGCGCTCAGGCTGATATCCTTTGTCAGCTTGAAATACACGCCGTATTGGGTACTCCCCCCGTTGACCGCATCGGCAAGCGCTTTGAGATTGGCCGCCGACGAAATCAAATACGGGTCACTCTCCGTGCCGCTGCCGCCGCTGTAGTCCGCCGCGGACGCTGACAGGGTCACGCTGGGCAGCAGGGACAGGCATAGGGCTAAAATCAGGATGATACTGGTGCGTTTGCGTTTCATCGGGGATGCCTCCTCCAAAAGATACAAGCTAAGGCCCCGCCTTGACGGAGGGGCAAAATATGTTATAATGCATTGTAACATGTCCACCCATCAGCAAGTCAAGAAAGGCAGGGGGAACTTTTTATGAAAAACCTATTCACCGTTCACCAGGTGGCCAAGTGTACCGGCCTGTCCCGCAGCACTCTGCTGCGTCTGGAGCAGATGGGGATCTTGACCCCCTCCCAGATCAACCCGGACAGCGGTTACCGCTATTACGATGTGACCGACGTCACCCAGGTCATGCAGATCAAGCTGCTGCTGGAGATGGGATTGCAATACAGTGATATCAGCGCATACTACGCCTCCGGCGGCAACTCCGTTGATATCGTCCAGCGGCTGCGCCAGCGGCTGGACATCCTGAAGCGGGGCGTGGATGAGATGGAGCTGCGCACCAAGGGAGAGCCTGACATGAAGGCGGAGCTCATTCGCCTGCCCAAGTATGTGTGCTATACCAAGACGTCGGTGGGCAAAAGCGCCGCCGACAAGTATCAGGCTATGTACAATACCTACCATGAGGTGATCGAAAAGGGCTACCGCCCACTGGCCACCGAGCCCATCTTCGGCATTGCCGAGAGCGAGGATTATCTAGCCGGGGTCAACAAGGGCGCCGAGCACAAGATCGTCTGCTGTGTGCCCCTGGAGCCCGAGTTTGCCCCCAAGGAAGCCGTGGTCATTCCCGCCTGCCGAGCGCTGTCGGTGCTGTACTACGGAGATTATGAGCACCTGCCCGACGCCTATCTGTTCTTGGCCCAAAAGATGCGGGAGCTGGACCTGAAGCCCGCAGGCTATATGCGCACCCTGGGCATTGTTGCCCCCGCCACCGGCAACGCCATTGACCCCAGCCGCTACATCTCTCGCCTGGCCCTGCCGGTGGAGGAATGAGGTGTGCAGCTAGATACTATATACCAAAGACGTTGGGAGATTGATTCTAGGGGAAGCAACCGAGGGAGCGCAGATGCGCTCCCTCGGATTTTTGGCCTATAGGTTCCGTTTGTCAATTCGATAAACCGGAATTTAACTATCTATTTTCAAATTGCCGAAAACGTGAATAAAATGTATGATTAGAAATAAACCACCAGTAATAGTGAGAATTATATTGTTTCGCCATAATCCAATGAAAACGTAGTATAAGGGCGGGAGAAGCACAATAAAAAACATCATAACAAAAACACTTTGATGTCCAGCAAAATAAAATGACCACCCGATAAAATTTAATAACAACACAAAAACCGTCAAAGAGAAAAATATCTTCTCTCTGCCATTGGTTATTGAAAAAAGTACAGAATCTTTATGAACAACAAACGTCATCAGAGCTATACATATTGAGCCGAGCAATTTCTCGCATACATCAAGCATAGCAGATGA
>JAFLRP010000055.1 GCA_022511515.1 Acutalibacter sp. | reverse complement strand
CATAGTCCGCCACCAAAATCAAGCTCTTTTTGTAGAAATGCTCGCCCGCCGGGGTCAAGGTGAATTTTCGCTTGGAGCGTTCCAGAAGCTGCACGCCCAATTCCTGCTCCAGCGCCTTGATCTGCTGGGAGATCGCCGACTGCGAAATATTGCACTCCTCCGCCGCTTGGGTAAAGCTGCCCAGCCGCACCACCGCTTGAAAATACCGCACTTGATTGAGCATAATATGACGCCCCTTTCTGCTCTAATTATACAGAGGGAAACTGCCTATAGCAATACTAAAATAAGTTTTTCTTATCAATTATCGCCGAAAATCGAATTGATTTGCCGCCATTCCTCATAGTAGAATAGGTTCAGAACCGAAAAAAGGGCAGATTGAAAACGAAGTTTTCAATCGCGGTTTTGTGGCTTTTGCCGCCGTAGACGATGGCGGCAATTTTGCTTCGCAAAACCAGCCACAATTCCCAAAGAAAGGAGGCTTTCGCTAAAGCGAAAGCAATAATTGGAAGCATGGGCAAAAACTTGATTTTATACTATTCTCGCAAGGGAGAAAACTACTGCGGCGGAACGATCCGTGATTTGAAGAAAGGAAATACCGAGTTTGCCGCCGAGTACATTCAAAAGGCTGTGGGCGGTGATCTGTTTGAGATCGACACGGTGAAGCCCTATGCCGCGGACTACTACGCCTGCACCATTGATGCCAAGGCGGAGTTGAACAGCGACGCCCGCCCAGAATTGAAGGCCTATCTGGATAGCCTGGACGGATACGACAATATTTTCATTTGCGGTCCCTGCTGGTGGGGAACGTATCCCTGCGCAGTGTTCACCCAGCTTGAAAAGCTGGATTGGACGGATAAGAAAGTGCTGCCCCTTATGACCCACGAAGGCAGCGGCATGGGCAGCAGCGAAAAGGACCTGAAGAAGCTCTGCAAAGGCGCGAAATTCGGCAAGGGTCTTGCCGTGCGGGGCACTGCCTGCGAGGGCGCGGAACAGGAAATCGGGGCTTGGGCGACCAAGTCCGTCAAATAAGTACACAGAGAGGAGAAGTGAAAATGAAAACCCGTATTTTAGGAAAAGACTTAAAGACCTCCCCGGTGAGCCTTGGCTGTATGGGCATGACTCACGCTTACGGCGCGCCGTCCGACCCCAAGGAGATGACGAAAATCCTCCACGCTGCGGTGGACATGGGCTATCTCATGTTCGACACCGCCGAGTGCTACACCGGCGTCAACGCCGACGGCACCACCGCCTACAACGAGGAATTGGTGGGCGCGGCGCTGAAGTCCTATCGCCACGACATCACCCTTGCCACCAAGTGCGGCGTGTATTTCGGAGCAGAGCGTCCCATGGATTCCCGTCCCGAGAGTATCCGCAAGGCTATCGAGGGCAGTTTGAAGCGTTTGCAGACCGACTACATCGACCTCTATTACCAGCACCGCATCGACCCGGAAGTGAGCCCGGAAGAAGTGGCGGGCGTCATGGGCGATCTGATGAAAGAGGGAAAAATTCTTCACTGGGGCATTTCCGAGACCAACGAAGAATACCTGCGCCGCGCCCATGCGGTCACCCCTGTCACTGCCATTCAGAACCGCTACTCCATGATGGCAAGGGAGTATGAATCCCTGTTCCCGGTGCTGGAGGAATTGAACATCGGGCTTGTGGCGTTCAGCCCCTTGGCAAACGGCATTTTGAGCGACGCCTACACCGCAAACGACAAATTCGAGGAGGGCGTGGACTTCCGCAGCCATATGCCCCAATACACCCCGGAAGGCTTTGAGGCGAATAAAGCGTTGTTTGAGTACATTCGCGCTCTGTCAGCGGAAAAGAACTGCACCCCCGCCCAAATTTCGCTGGCGTGGATGATCTGCAAGAAGCCCTTTATTGTGCCGATTCCCGGCTCCCGGAAAATCGAGCGCATTCAGGAGAACTTCAACGCCGGGAACATCGAATTGACCGCCGCGGAAGTCGCCGCCATCGACGAAAAGCTGAACGCTTTAGACACTTCCAACACCTACGGCGTGCGCAGAGGGAACTAACCGCTATGCTGTTTTCCAATCGTGACTTAAAAAATATGATCGTCCCGCTGTTCTTGGAGCAGCTTTTGGTGCTGCTGGTAGGTATCGTGGATACATTCATGATCAGCGAGGCGGGAGAGGCGGCGGTTTCCGGCGTGTCGCTGGTCAACGCCTTCAGCGCCATCTTCCTCTATCTGTTTACGGCGCTGGCTTCCGGGGGCGCTGTGATCGTCAGCCAATATATCGGCAGTAAACAGTCTGAACCCAGCAAAGAGTCCGCCGGGCAGCTTTTGATGATCTCCACGGTGTTTTCCATCGCCATTATGGTCATCGTGCTGGCGGGCGGCCGGGGAATGCTCACCCTGCTGTTCGGTCGGGTGGAGGAGGACGTGATGCAGGCCTGCGTCACCTACCTGTGGATTTCCGCCCTCAGCTATCCCGCTCTGGCAATCTACAACGCCGGAGCAGCGGTGTACCGCAGCATGGGAGATACCCGCACCACCATGGTCATTTCCATCATTTCCAACGGGATCAATGTGGCGGGCAACTATGTGGGCGTGTATGTGCTCCGTGCCGGGGTAGCCGGTGTGGCGTGGCCTACCTTTATCGCCCGTGTGTTCTCAGCCATTGTGATTACGTTCCTCGCCTACCGGACCAAAAACGAGATACGCTATGAAAACAAATACATCTTCCATTGGAACGGTTTCCTGCTGAAAAAGATTTTGCGGGTGGCGGTGCCAAACGGCATGGAGAACGGCATCTTCC
>JAFLRP010000054.1 GCA_022511515.1 Acutalibacter sp. | reverse complement strand
TCGGATTCCCTTCTCATCATGCAGACCGCCATTCTCTTTACCTTCCTGTTCGCGGTGGCCTGTGTGGTCATCGTGCTGGCAGCGTCCTTTCTCTCTTTGCGGTATCAGAGCGAAAAGGAGCAGAATCGGCTGCTGAGCACGGTGAACGCCCTCACCGAGGAGAACTATCAAAAGCTCAGCGTACTGCAAAAGGAGCTGTCCAAGCAGAATCACGACTTTACCAATCACGTCCGCACCCTTAACGGATTGCTGCGGGAGGAAGACGCCGCGGAAGCATTGCGTTATACCGAAGTGTTGCTCAAGGCCCCTCTGGAGCGGACGGCGCTGTGCAAAAGCGGCAACACCATCATCGACGCCGTCATCAACAGCAAGATCGCCGAAGCGGAGGAGCTCTCGATCGAGTTCCGCTTTCAGGTGAATTTTGCCCTGCCCACCAACATTTCAGCGGTGGATATCTGCACGATCCTCGGAAATCAGATTGACAACGCCTTAGAGGCCTGCCAAAAGGTGCAAGACGAAAAGGACCGCCGGATCGACGTCCGTATCTATCAGCAGGCAAACAGTGTGGCGGTGTTCCAGGTGAGCAACACGGTGGAATCCGATCCCTTTGAAAACAACGAGGAGCTGAAAACGACCAAGACGGATTCCGAAAAACTCCACGGGCTGGGCATTCAAAACATCCGGGAAACCGCCGAAAAGTATCAGGGAATTCTGGAAAATTCCTATCAAAACGGAAAATTTATCTCCTCCGCCCTGCTGTATTTCACGTCCATCGCCACGGAGGAAAAATCCTGAAGCAATTCACTTTCCTTTCCAAGTAAAAATCAGCCCGCCGATGGGAAATCGGCGGGCTGAATCTTTTTGAGCGTATCCAAGCTTATCCGAGGGTGCAGATAATGGTATGTGCCGCATTTTCAGAAGTCTCTGCGATACGGGAACGGGCGATCCGGGCCCCGGCCTCATGAGGGGCGTACTCCACGGGGGCGCCGTCCAGAGTCACGCTCTTTACCGCGTATTGCCCGGCTTCCAGCCGGTTCGGATTTTCGTAGATCACCGTGATGCTGCGCCCGGCAAAAATCGTACTCACCGCCGCTCTGCCGTCCTGATCAAAAGTATCGGCGGAAAGCTGGGGCAGCAGCAGCAAGTCGCCGTACACGCCACGCACACCAAATTGCTGGGTGAGGACCGTCATCATCAGCCAGCTAGCGGAGCCGGTCAGATAGTGGTACATGCCCCGGCCTTTGGAATTGTAGTACTCGGGGATGCCGGGATAAATACGGCTTCGGGAGAAATCCGCCCCCAGCTCATAGAGGGCCGTCAGGGCGCGCTCAGCGGCCCCCGTCTCGCCCTGCGAATAGAGGGCGTAGGCGTACATCACCGCCATATGGCAGAAGACGGCGCCGTTTTCCTTGTGGCCGTAGGCAAAACCGAACAGACGGCCCAGGTCGGTCTTGAGCTCTCTGAAATCGGTGTTGAGCTTGTACCCGCCCAAGGAAGCATCGTAGAGAAAGCGGTCGGCGGCATGAGTGACGGCATGGATCATATCATGGTCGGCAATACCGCTCATCAGGGCAAAGACCTGGCCGGTCAGCATCATGCGGACGCCGTTTTCATGAGCGCCCTCCACCCTGCGGCCGGAGCCGTCGTAGTAGCTGTTGAACCAGCGCTCGCCCTCATATTCCACGATTTCCTGCTCCCGCACGATCCGCATCATCCGCTGGGACATTTCCCGCAGGGTTTCTGCCAGCTTTTCGGCGGAGATCGTCAAGGTCTCTCCGGTGACTTCATGCTCGCAGGACGCGCAGAATTCCGCTAAAACCTCGGCCTTTTCCTTGGGGTTTGATGCGCCGATACCGTTCAGCAGGTGAGAAAACTCCGCCGCTAACTGAATGTCCCCGCCCAAGTACTCCGCAAGGTCTGCCAAATCGTTCAAATTCTTGGCGTACAGGCAGTGGAACGCCACGCTTTCCCCGCGCTCGGCGGCCATGTCCAGGGCGTCGTTCCAGTCCGCGCCCAAAAGCCGCAGAATGCCGTGGTCTCCCACGTTATAGTAGGCGGTGAGATTTTGCAGCAGCAGGTGCTCTAACACCGTGCCTTGATACTCCTCGCCCTTAACGGTCTTTAAGCGCTGGCCGTACTCAGGGGACCAGAGGGAATCGGTCCGGGTGCCCCGATGGGCCTGAGGGTCCTTGAAATAGCTCTGCTTTTCCAGCAGGAACCCGACATCCGCAGTCTGGTTGATGTACAGCGCCACCGTCACCAAGGGCCATGCGCCGTGGTCGGTCCACACGCGAGTGATGTTGTTCCGGTCGGCGATGAATTCACCGGGTTCATTGCCGATGATAGTGGCGTTGGTGCCGTCAAAGCGGACGCCGCCGAAATTGGAGAGCAGCAGGTCCCGAACGCCCTCCGGCTCCATGAACAGCAGAGCCAGACAGTCCTGCCACAGGTCCCGCCAACCCCGGCCGCCCCGGCCGTAGTCGTGATGGGGCAGGAAGGAGCAGCCGAACATTCTGCGCAGGATCGGCTGGCAGGAAACCCACCGCATCCACGCGTCCCGGTGGGGATTCGACGTGGTAAAGGAGAGGTTGAGCTTTTTCTCCCAGTAAGCTTTACATTCCTCCAATTCCCGGTCAAACGCGCCGGGAGTTAGATATTTCTCTACGAAATCAAGGCTTTCCCCTGCCGCCAGCGCCACCGTGTAGCTGACGCTTTCCCCGGGCTGCAAAGTCTCCGGGGCAAACTGGGCAGCGGCAATGACTTCAAACCCGTCGGACTTGTCGCCGGGTTTCATGTTCAGGTTCTGCCCTACCATGAAACCCGGCGACAAGTCCGAC